>JBEGUX010000125.1:0-10955 GCA_041178685.1 Bacteroidota bacterium | reverse complement strand
TTCGTGTTGTCGAGCTCAGTTCACGTGAAGATTCTATCGGAAACGAATATTTTGGCCCTTTTCAGGCGTATATTGCACTCAAGAAATATCCGCTGATTCGAGACGTTATTATTATCAGTCGCGAGGGTAGAAATGGACTTGGCACGGGCTTTGCTTCATTCTTTGCCGGCGACCAGGGCCAGCGGCTAGTTCGACTTTCGGGAATGCTACCCGCTAATATGCCGGTACGTATAATCAAAATAAGTGAGTAATATGAAACCAATGAAATCCATTATTTTATTTTTCAGTGGCGCGTTATTGGCTAACACGGCTTTTACGCAGTCTTTGGAAGAAGCAAAAAGGCTTACAGAAAACGAGCAGTACGAAGCAGCTTCCTCTATTTATTCTTCCCTAATTGCCAAAGAGCCCGTCAACGCAACGCTGTATTATTATTTTGGCGACAACTTGCTGTTGGATGAAAAACCGGATAGCGCCATCTTGATTTTTGATAAAGGTCTTGCTGTAGATGCGGCCAGTCTTTTGAATAAAATAGGAAAAGCAAAGGAGCTTCTTAGTCGCACCAACGCTGCTGAAGCTAAATACGCAAGTGAACTCGATCCTGCCAGCCAAGAATTAAAAGTTCGCGCCAGCGAAGCCGAAGAAGATGTAAAGCAGGCAATGGTGTTGATTGAGGACGCTGTAAAATTAGCGCCCGCGAAGAACGCCACCGTTTTCATAGAAGCTGCTGATGCATTAATTCGTTACAAGAATAAGAACCTGGAGCGCGCTAAAACATTACTGGATAAGGCCAATACTATTGATCCTAAGAACGTTGAAATCAAATTACTTTATGGTGACATCTATACAGAGTTGAACAACGGCACTCTTGCCGCCCAATATTATAACGAAGCACTTGATTTAAACAAAACATCACCTCGTGCAATTGTAAGTAAAGGCCGGCTTTATAAGCGTTCTACAAACTATGATGGTGCTGCTGCCGAATTTCAGAATGCAATAGCCATCGACGCTAATTATGCTCCAGCTCACCGCGAACTCGGAGAAACATATTTCCGTCAAGGAAAATTGGAAAAAGCCAAAGAAGAGTATCGCACCTATCTTTCGCTCTCAAGAAACAACTGTTCTGCACGTATCCGCTACGGATCTTTCCTATATTTAAGTAAAGATTATTCAGGTGCGATTACAGAAATGGAGCAGGTGTTAAAAGCTTGTGACGCCACCAGTCCGCAACCGTATCGTATTGCGGCGATTGCGTACTATGAAACCAAAGAGTACACGAAAGCAACAGATGCTATGAACAAGGTGTGGACGTTGGTTCGTGAAGACCGTCGCACATCTAAAGACTACGAATACTATGGAAAAATATTAATTGCTACCGGAAAAGACGCAGAGGGTATCGAAAATCTAAAAGAAGGCTTTGCCGCCGACCCTTCGCGCACAGATCTTTTGTCGGAGGTTGCGAATGTCTACTACCGCAACAAAAATTACACAGAAGCAATAGTTTGGTTTAATAAAAAAGTGGCGAGCGGAAAAGATGTTCGCGCAGCCGATTATTATACACTTGGAATGGCACAGTATTATGTAAATCTTTATACCGATGCTGCGCAGTCTTTTGCAAAAGTAAACGAGACGTCGCCTAAGTATGCTTCGGGATATTTCTGGCGCGCAAGAGCCAATGCTCAATTGGACTCTACCTCAGAAGCTGGTCTGGCAAAGCCGTTTTATGAAAAGTATGTCGACCTTGCAGCTGTTGATTCGGCTTCTATTCTTAAATATAACGCAGGATTAGTAGAGGCATATACCTATTTAGCTTCTTACAACTATCTCGTAGCAAAAGATAACGACAAGGCTCTGGAATATTTGCGTAAAAAGGCGCTCTTAAATCTTGACCCGGAAGAACTTAAAAAGGTACAGACGACCATCAAACAAATAGAAGACAAGAAATAATTTAAAACCCCGGTAACTCACCGGGGTTTTTCTTTGCATACATTTTATACAATTGGTGCTATTGTTGGGAATTTGTTTACTTTACAACGTAAAATCTCAACCACCACACTATGAGTTTATTTCTTAAGAAACCCCTCGACCATGTTTTGTCGCAGGCGGCTGATTCCGAAAAGGGACTGAAACGTACCCTGGGAGCGGCGAATCTTGTCGCCCTTGGTATTGGTGCCATTATCGGAGCCGGATTATTTGTTCGTACTGCTGCTGCTGCCGGACAAACTTCCGGACCCGGGGTAACGCTTTCCTTTATTGTTGCTGCTATTGGATGTGCTTTTGCCGGACTGTGTTACGCCGAATTTGCTTCCATGATACCAATTGCCGGCAGTGCTTATGCGTATAGTTATGTCACTATGGGTGAACTTGTCGCTTGGACAATTGGTTGGGCGCTAATTATGGAATACGCCTTGGGTGCTGCAACTGTATCCATTGCCTGGAGTGAATATTTGAATAAACTGCTTGACGGTGGAATACCGTATGAATGGTGTCATTCACCCTTTGAAAGCTTCACAGATACTGCAGGGGTTTTACACCAGGGCATCATGAATGCGCCGGCGTTGATAATACTATTACTCTTGACACTTCTTTTGATTCGTGGAACACAAGAGTCCGCCTTCGTAAATTCAATTATCGTTTTTGTAAAAGTCGCAATTGTATTATTGTTTATTGCGCTCGGCTGGCAGTATATCCGTCCTGAGAATCTTACTCCATATATGATTCCCGAAAACACGCCTCCCGTGCTTGATGGAGCAGGCAAAGTAATAGCTGATTACAGCGGTTGGAATAATCACGGATGGGGAGGAATTTTGGGTGGCGCTGCGATAGTGTTCTTTGCCTTTATTGGTTTCGATGCTGTTAGTACAGCTGCTCAAGAGGCAAAAAATCCAAAACGCGATATGCCAATCGGCATTCTTGGATCACTAGTTGTGTGCACAATCTTATATATTTTATTTGGTCACGTGCTTACCGGCGTTGCCAACTGGAAAGAATTTGTTGATCCAGAAAAAGGTCGTGAGGCATCTGTAGCGTATGCCATTTCAACCTATATGAAAGACTACGCATGGTTGGCTCAAGCTGTCACCGTAGCCATTCTTGCCGGGTTTTCATCTGTTATTCTTGTAATGTTGATGGGACAAAGCCGTGTGTTTTATACTATGAGCAACGACGGGTTGATCCCCCGTGTTTTTGGTGAACTACATCCCAAATATAAAACACCGTACAAGGCCAACATGATTCTTTTTGTTTTTGTTGGCGCCTTTGCTGCTTTTGTTCCCGGACATATTGCTGGTGATCTAACCTCATTCGGGACATTGTTCGCCTTCGTTCTCGTTAGTATTGGTGTATGGATTCTTAGAGTTAAAGCACCCAATATTGAGCGTCCATTCCGCGCCCCGCTTGTTCCGGTAGTTTCAACTCTCGGTGCACTTATATGTCTGGCGATGATTGTTGGCCTCGACGAAGAAACATTAAAGGTTGCATTATACTGGATGATTCTTGGCTTCTTTGTTTATTTCTTATACAGTAAGAAGAACAGTAGACTGCGTAAATATGGAGACATTCTACCTAAGGCGTCCGATTTCGAAAAGAGATAACAAATTAAAATATTATAAAAAGAAAAAGCGGATCAATTGGTCCGCTTTTTTGTTGTTCACAAACGAACCTTTTGGGTTCATTTAAGTAAAACCTAGTTGTTGATTACGCCGATGCTCAGTATTCTCTTGTATACCGAATCGTTGTGGCGCGATGTATGGCTCATCATCGTAAGCTTCCTCTTGTTTACAGGAACGCTTTATGTATACTTCCGATTACGCACGAGCACCTTTAGCCGCTTCACCGAATTGCTCGAAGAGCGCGTTCAATTCAAAACACGCCAGCTTGTCGAGAAAAATATGGAATTAGAGAAGTTGTCCTTAGTGGCGTCCGGCACAGGCAATGCCGTATTAATTGCGGGCCCTACCGGTAATGTTGAATGGGTTAACGAAGGATTTCTTTCCCGCTATAGTGTTTCCTATGATAGCGTTATTGGTAGCAGGATTAACTTGTTGGGGATTCACCATAATGTAGATAGTGAAATAGAAAAAGCTGTTTCCGAAAAGCATTCAAGAACGTTTGAGTCGTATTTAGCGAAGGATCACGGCAAAGAAAAATGGATTTCTACAACATTGACGCCGGTGTTTGATGATGCAGGCGGTACACTAAAAAAACTCTTACTAGTTGATGCAGATATAACACCTACCAAGTTGATGCAGCAGCAAATCGAACACTCGCTAAAAGAGAAAGACGTTTTACTAAAGGAAATTCATCATCGCGTAAAGAACAACCTGCAAATTATCATAAGCCTTCTTAATCTTCAGTCGGGTTATATTAAAGACGAAGCAACGTTAAAGGCCGTAAAGGATGGACAGCTGCGCGTTCGTTCAATGGCATTGGTGCACGAGAAGTTTTATCAGGCAGAGGAGCTGTTGGAAATAAACTTTGGAGAATATATCGAGAAGCTTTGTCATTATTTGTATCAGGCTTATGGTGACAAAACCGATAGGATTAAGATTGTCTTGAATGTTGATCCGATTGGATTGGACATGGATACAGCCATGCCATGTGGGCTCCTGATCAATGAAATTGTAAGTAATGCTTACAAATATGCGTTCCCCGGAAGCCGGGAGGGCCAGATATTTATAGATTTTCACGGAAACAATGGCATTTTAACACTCTCCATTAAAGACTCCGGAATAGGGCTACCGCCTGATTTTCAAGAAGAAAGCTCTGAAACGCTTGGCATGCAACTTATTCAGGCGCTTACCGGTCAGCTGGATGGGAATCTTACTATCGACCGTAATAATGGAGCCGGTTTTTCGGTCACTTTTCCCTATCCGAGAGGCACATCGGGAAACCCCGCCCCTGCTTTTTGAGTATACCCGATTTTTAAAGAACAACTATGGCCACGCTGAAAATCATGATTGTGGAGGATGAGATTATCGTTGCAAAAGACATTCAACGTATTCTCAAAAAACTTGGGTACGAGGCGTTCGACCCCTACTCCAATGGAAAGAAGGCGCTCGATGCGATTGAAAAACTCAATCCCGATCTGGTGTTGCTCGACATTAATTTAAAGAGCAGTGAAATGGATGGTGTGCATGTAGCCGAACAAATTCACCAGCATTACCAAATCCCATTCATCTTTCTCACCGCGTTTTCTGATAAGAACACTCTCGAGCGTGCGAAGTTGACCGAGCCGTATGGTTATATCATTAAGCCCTTCGAAGAAGATGATATTCGTACGGCGATTGAAATCGCCTACTACAAATACACGAAAGACCTGGAGTTACAAAATAAAGGCAACCGTTTTGCTGCTGCCCTGGACAGTGTTGATGTTGCTGTAATTATCACCGATGCTAACGAGAAGGTTATTTTTATGAATAAGATGGCCGAAACGCTTACCGGCTGTTTAAAACAAGAAGCGCTTGGCAAGGACATATCTGTTGCCATGAAAAACTCTCCGGCGGAAACGAAGAACGCATTCAAAAAATTGGCGAAAACAGTTGTTGGCGAATCCTCGGCCGAGGCCGCACCAAAAGTTCCCATCTCTAACGGTGCCGGTGAAAATAAGGTAGCGGTGAACACGTTCCCGATACTTTCGGTTAATAATAAGATTAATGGCTGCGCGTTTGTTATGTCTTCCAACGACCGACCGGCAGCGTCTCAAGATTCAACAACCGATAAGAACCTCTTCAATTTCCTCGAAAATATTTATGCTAACAATAGTTTCTTTGTTAAGAAAGACTCTCGCTTTGTTCGCGTAAACTTTCAAGACATCTTATGGATTGAAGCGCTTGACAATTATGTGATTATTAAAACAGCTTCGAAGGAGCAATATATCCTACATAGCTCGATGAAAGATATTGAGGCCAAACTCCCTCCCCTTAATTTCGCCCGTGTACACCGTTCGTATATTGTCCAGCTCGAAAAGATTGGAGCGTTGGAAGAAAACGCGTGCATCATTGATGGAAATCGCATACCAATAGGTAAATCCTATAAAGACAATCTTATGAGCCGTTTGAATTTGTTTTAACAAATACTCATAACAGAAAAATCAAGACCCCCGGCTATAATTGATGGCCGGGGGTTTTTGTTTGAAAAATTCATCAAAGCAACACGCTACTGCGGAGGCTTTCACGTAGCTTTACAGTCCCATCAAGCCTTGCATTGAACATCATTCAGGTATATAATCTTGTAAAAAAGTACGACGGAATTACTGCCGTCGACGGTATTTCCTTTACGGTGTCTCGCGGTGAAATATTTGGATTGTTAGGCCCCAATGGCGCCGGTAAAACAACTACCCTGGAGATTATCGAAACACTTCGTCAAAAAACCTCCGGCGATGTGACGGTTTGTGATTTCTCTATCGACACACATCCTAATGAAATCAAAAAACGTATAGGCGTACAATTACAAGCAGCCGGGTACTATCCTAATATTACATTGACCGAGCAGTTGCATTTGTTTGGAGGGCTATACAACAATCCTGTAGATCCTCAGGAAATGCTGGCGCTCGTGGGTTTGCAAGATAAAAGTAAGGCCAAGTATAAAGAGCTTTCCGGAGGGCAAAAGCAACGCTTCTCGGTTTGTACTACACTCATTAACAAGCCTCAGGTTGTGTTTTTAGACGAGCCCACAACAGGACTTGATCCACAGGCGCGTCGAAACCTTTGGGAGCTTATTCGCTCTATTCGTGATCGCGGAACCACCGTTGTCATTACAACGCACTATATGGATGAGGCTGAGCGGCTATGTGATCGCGTTGCGATTATTGAAAAAGGAAAAATTATCGCACAGGACACTCCGGAAAACCTCATAGATAATTTAATTGCCACCGGATTTGAAAGGAAGAAAGAGGTTAAAAAAGCCAGTTTGGAAGATGTCTTTTTATCGCTTACCGGCAACGAGTGGCGCGACGAATAAGCAATGAACAAAATGGAAAAGCAAGACTATAATCAGTGGCGAGCGATGATTGCTATAGCTAGGGCAAGCTTCCGTTCCATGTTGCGCAGTCCATCTGCCATTATCTTTGGCCTGTTGTTTCCATTGGTCTTTATTGTTGTGTTTGGTTTTATTAATCCCAACAATGTAAAGTTTGATGTTGCACTTGATCAGCGCTCCGATACTACCGGAGCGCTTTTCACCGCCCTCAAAAACAATTCCTCGTTACGGTTTCGTTTTATTGAATCGTACGAAGAACAGCTTCAGCGCCTTCAGAAAGGTCGTATTGATGCTATAATTCTTCTTGTTAACAAGGAAAACAACAACACATCCGTTACATTAACTACTTCAAAAGCATCGCGAGAGCGTGCACGGCTGGTTGAGGTATTGGTAAACGATGAGGTGGCAAACGTTAATGGGGAACGCCTTCAACAACTGGAAGCGGCCTCCCCGGAAACCATCGGATCCTCAAATGTAAGAGCCGCCACTATGATTACTAAGCTTATTCCCGGACGGGAGTACAAGACGATAGATTTTATTTTACCGGGTCAACTTGGATTTTCTATTCTTAGTGCCGGTGTTTTTGGAACAGCTTTCGTATTCTTTTCACTTCGGCAAACGCTTGTTTTGAAACGGTTCTTTGCAACACCCATCAGTCGACCGTTCATTATTTTAGGCGAAGCAATTAGTCGTGTTACTTTTCAGTTATTAGGATCATTGGTTATCATTATTGTTGGACGCCTTGTTTTTGACTTTACATTGGTAGAAGGGTGGCTTACGGTATTTAAGTTGTTACTTTTTGCCGCTGTCGGACAATTGGTCTTTATGGGCTTTGGATTTGTTGTTTCAGGTATTGCCCGCAACGAAAGCACTATTCCGCCAATAGCCAATCTCATCACGCTTCCTCAGTTTTTGCTTTGCGGTACATTTATTCCTGTTGATGCATTTCCATCTTGGCTACAAATGATTAGCCGTGTTTTGCCATTAACCTATGTGAACGATTCGTTTCGTCGTATCGCTTTTGAGGGGGCCACTTTTATCGAGCTGCTGCCCAATCTGGGGATTATTAGTCTTTGGGGACTAATAGTTTTCTTCCTGGCGGTTAAATTTTTCCGGTGGGAATAACATACTCGTGTAATTTACTAAGCAGGGGAAGTTTAGTATATTTACTGTCGTGTAAATCAACATGTTGATTCCTTCTAACAAGTCCACTTGTTTATTAGTTGCTATTGCAATTCTGTTACCGTTAATGGTAGTGTCTCAGTCCGGAAAGCACGGAGCACTAACAGTAACAACGGCTAACCGGATTGTAAACGAATATACCGTACTTACAGCTGATGCTATTGCGAACTCCACCACCCTTACAGTTGCATCTTCGTCGTTGAACAGTGCCGGGTTATTCCCGGCACCTTTGGCTACAGGAGACCTGGTAATGATTATTCAGATGCAGGGGGCTTCAATGGGGCTTAATGATGATCCCACATATGGTGTAATAAATAATTATAACAATTGTGGCAATTACGAATTGCGACAGGTGTTATCCGTTCCTACGCCAACCACGATAAATCTTTCGTGCGGACTTCAAAAATCATACACCGCCTCAGGAAAAGCCCAGGTTGTTCGCGTTCCACGCTACACAACACTTACAATAAATTCAGGCGGCTCTATTACATGCCCGACGTGGAACGGCACTACAGGAGGTGTTGTTGCTATTGAAGTAGACGGCGCCTCAGTAATCAATAGTGGCGGTTCTATAGATGCTAGCGGTAAAGGATTTCGCGGAGGAGCTCTTTCAGAAAATCTTTCTGCTTTCGGTGCTTTGAATTATCTGTGGAACGCAGGAAATTATGGGGCAGATAAAGGAGAAGGTATAGCGGGATCTCAATCGGATTATGACGGATTTTCCGGTCGATTTTGTAAAGGAGCTCCTGCAAATGGTGGCGGAGGCGCCAATGCGCACAATGCTGGTGGTGGCGGAGGAGGAAACGCCGGCTTGCCTGCGTCGTGGACAGGAAATGGTAATCCCAATAATGCTTTACCTGCTTACTCTGCAGCATGGGATCTCGAGTTTATTGGTTTTTCTGCTTCTACTTCTACCGGCGGTGGAAAGGGCGGCTACACGTTTTCCTCTGCCAATCTTGATGCTACTCTTGGTGCTCCAGGCCTGGTTACATGGGGCGGAGATTATCGACGCGACAATGGTGGCCGCGGAGGAAGGCCGCTGGATTACTCTTCCGGAAAAATTTTTCTTGGTGGTGGTGGTGGTGCCGGCGATCAAAACGATGGCAAAGGTGGAGCCGGAGGAAATGGCGGAGGCATCATTTACGTTACATCCCGCAGCCGTATTTCTGGAGCCGGAACAATTAGTTCAAACGGAACCGATGGATCCAATTCCGTTGCTCCTACATTTTTAAACAGTAGTGCTGATGGTGCTGGTGGTGGTGGTGCCGGAGGAACGATTTTATTGGATGTTGACAGCGCTGTATCCGGAGTTACTATAAATGCCAATGGCGGTCGCGGTGGAAATCAACAGGTGAATGCAACGAGCTTTGATGCGTATGGACCCGGAGGTGGCGGCGGCGGTGGTTATATTTCAATTACCTCGGGAGCAGTTACGCGCAACGCAAATGGTGGTTTGAACGGTACTACTAATTCCGCTGCGCTTTCAGAATTTCCTCCGAACGGAGCCACGCGCGGTGGGGTTGGTCAGCCGAACGAAAACTTGCCGTTATTAATTTTTACAGCATTGCCTGATACAGTATGTCCAGGATCAACAACCACACTGAATGTTTCTTATCAAGGCAATCTACCGGCGGGAACAGTATTTCAATGGTTCTCTTCGCCGGCCGGTGGCGCTCCGTTGGCAACAGGTACGTCCTTTACAACACCGAATATACTTTCACCAACGACCTATTACGTTGGGACGTGTCCGGGATTTTATCGCATCGCAGTGCCCGTTGAAGTAATCTTTATCAATGGCTTTTTTAATTCGCCCAATGTTTGCTCAGGTTCTACTGCATATTTTTCAGGACAAGGCAGCGCCAGTCCGGGAAGTATTGTTAGCTGGTCTTGGAATTTTGGTGATGGAACACCCGTGGTAAACGGACAAAACGTTGCACATAATTATACTACCAACGGGAGTTATTTAGTCACATTAACGGTTGAAGATTCATATGGTTGTCAGGCGGTATCGCCATTGACTGTTAATGTTCAGCCCGGTCCACAAACCGCATTTACACCCTCTGTTACAACAGGATGTTCTCCATTATCAGTATCGTTTACAAATACAACAATCGGTGGCATAACATATAGTTGGAACTTTGGAGATGGCGGAACATCTACTTCTGCCAATGCAACTCACTCCTACTCTACACCAGGCGTATATTCGGTTTCTTTAGTTGCATCTAATGGAAATTGTGCTGACACTTTGGTGCAGTCGGCTTTAATTTCAGTAAATGAAAAACCGGTTTCATCCTTCACGTCATCTCCGCCCGTTTGTTTAGGCGACACCATTTTTTTCACCAATAATTCTTCGTTAGCATCCGGCGGTTTAATCAGCTATACTTGGAACTTCGGCGATGGATCTCCAGTCTCATCAACCACCAATCCTTTTCATGTTTATACAACAGCAGGAAGCTTCCAGGTGCGACTTACTTCTACTGCAAACGGCTGCAGCGACGATACGCTCATTACAGTTAGCGTTAATCCATCGCCGGTTGCAGCCTTTACGCCAAGTGCAGTTACCGGCTGCGGACCAACAAATATTAGCTTTTCAAATACAACAACCGGCTCGCCTGTGTACGCATGGAACTTTGGTGACGGCGGATCCTCCACCACAGCTAACCCATCACATCTCTACGCACAACCGGGAACCTACAGTGTAACGCTGATTGCAACACAGGGAAGTTGTGCTGATACCGTTTTATCAAATAACCTAATTACCATTGCTCCAAAGCCAATCAGTTCGTTTATTGCTACGA
>JBEGUX010000124.1:0-13832 GCA_041178685.1 Bacteroidota bacterium | reverse complement strand
CTGTTACCGGAACAGCAGAAACAAGGGTGAGGTGAATATCGCCGGTTCCCGGAGGGAGATCGATCAACATGTAATCAAGTTCGCCCCAATCGGCATCACTGAAAAGTTGTTTTAGCGCTTTGGAAGCCATAGGGCCGCGCCAGGGAATAGCGCGATCCGGATCTACCATCATACCAATCGAAAGAACTTTAACACCGTACTTCTCAATCGGAATCATGTATTGCTTTCCATCACGTTCATTGACGAACAAACGTTCGTGTTCAGCACCAAACATGATGTGCTGTGATGGACCGTAAATATCAGCGTCGATCAAACCGACAGTTGCACCCTTTTTCGCTAACGCAACCGCAAGGTTGGCAGCTACCGTTGATTTACCAACGCCACCTTTTCCGGAGGCAACTGCAATAATGTTCTTTACATTAGGAAGTAATTCATCCGCAGCAGAACGACCGCTCGTGGTACGAGCCGTCATGTTGACGGTGACATTAGCCGACTCATCCACAAAGTGAATAATAGCATTTACACATGCCTGCTGGATGAGCGCTTTGAGCGGACAAGCGGGCGTAGTGAGGACAACGGTGAAAGAGACATCTTTCCCATCAACCTTTATATCTTCCACCATGTTCAAAGTGATCAAATCCTTCTTCAGATCCGGCTCAATCACATTGCGCAGGGCATCAATAACTTGTTCAACGGTGATCATAGTGCAAAGGTAACAAAAAGCGGTGCAGGGAGGTTTTTCCGACTATGTAATAATGACTTCCCGGAAAGGATTATTGCCTCCGACACGCCCGGTCTACCACTGAACTTCATTATCTTTGTTTTATGGGCAAAAACAAGCTCAAGCGTTTCGCTGAAAATTCAACATTCCCGCACGTTTTCCAGCCGCGGATGGAATTCCCTATGCCCGATCAGCCGTTGAAAGGCAATTGGCAGAGGGATTTTTTTAAAAATAGCAATCCACTGACCCTCGAACTGGGCTGTGGACGGGCCGAATATACGGTCGGGCTTTCCGCTCTTTTCCCGGAACGCAATTTTATTGGCATAGACTGGAAAGGTGCGCGCATCTGGCGCGGGGCTAAAACCACGCTGGAAAATGGTCAGACCAACACGGCTTTTTTACGCATCATGATTGGTACGATTGCTGCATTTTTCAGCAAAGCCGACCAAATTAAAGACATCTGGATCACCTTTCCTGATCCACAACCGCGTGAAAGCCGTGAACACAAACGACTGACTTCTCCGGTTTTTCTGGAGCGCTACCGCTCTTTTGCGGATCCCGATTGCATCGTTCACTTAAAAACAGATAGCCATCCGCTATACGAGTACACATTGGAAGTGGTACAATCGCAAGGACTTAAGGTGCTTGTTGCGACCGATGACCTATATTCGTCTCAGCACGTTGATGACGTATTATCAATTAAAACCACCTACGAAAAAATCTGGCTGTCGCAAGGTTCCAAGATCTGTTATCTCCGTTTTAAGTTATCATGAAAAAGGAGAAGCCGGCACTCGATCATTTCTTTGAACAAGTGTATGCTGTTGTCCGGCTTATTCCTCCAGGTCGCGTTACGTCTTACGGCGCTATTGCAAAATATCTTGGTACAGCTCGTTCTTCGCGCATGGTAGGCTGGGCAATGAACGGATCACATCAGGTAAAACCAAAAGTTCCGGCACACCGTGTAGTGAATCGAAACGGACTGTTAACGGGCAAACATCACTTTGCTTCCGAAACCGAAATGCAACGCTTGCTGGAAAAAGAGGGCATTGCCGTGAAGGACGATCAGATAATTGATTTCAAAAAATATTACTGGGATCCTTCCATTGAGTTGCTGTAATTTTCATTCGCCCGATCGAAACATAACATGCAAAACGAAGATCAAAAACGAATCCTTCTTGCTCCACTCGACTGGGGATTAGGACACGCTACACGATGTATCCCATTAATTCGTGAATGGCTGTCGGAAGGAAACGAAGTGATCCTAGCAGCAGATGGCGCAACCGCCGAATTGCTTCGCTCCCATTTTCCGAATTGTCGTATTGTATCCTTGCGGGGATACAATATTCACTACAGCAATAGATTGCCTTTACTTTTATCACTGCTGTTTCAGCTTCCTAAATTCTTGAATGCAATTCGTGGCGAAAAGATATGGTTGGCCAACTTTTTAACAACTGAACATATCGATTTGATCGTTTCCGATAATCGTTATGGATTTCACAACAAAGCTGTAAAAAGCATCATCATCACTCATCAGCTTTTTGTTCAAGTGCCTGTATCGTTGCGTTTTTTGAAAAAGAATATTCATCGTAAAATTTTAAAGTATATAGCTGCTTTTGATGAATGCTGGATACCAGACAAGCAAGGTGTAGAAAGTTTATCGGGTGATCTTTCTCAAGAACAAGCTTTGCCCGCCCATGCAAAATTTATCGGCTGGCTTTCGCGCTTTGATAACACTCCAATTAGCAAAGATCTCTTTGAAACATATGATCAGCTTATTCTGCTAAGCGGACCGGAACCTTTACGTACGACTACCGAAAATAAATTATTTGCTGCTGCCTTAGTATCGGGAGAAAAAACATTGCTTGTTCAAGGTAAACCTTTCATGAAATCCATTTATACCAAAAACAACGTTACTGTTGTTTCGCATTTGGATGATGATGCACTTAAACATGCACTACTCTACTCCAAAAAAATAACTTGTCGTGCCGGCTATAGCACACTGATGGATTTAAAAACGATTGATCGCCTGGGGAAAAATGTACATCTGCTGCCAACACCCGGACAAACAGAGCAAGAATATTTGGCAAATCGACTATTAGCTGCCGGCGTTGTAAATAGCCGGTAAAAAACTTTAGATCCAGATATCGGATTTTTCTAAGTGAATCTTATTCTTGAAAAAATACTTAGTGCTTTCTTCGAATGATTTCGTGAAATCTGAAACGTAAAAATGATGTGCCGGTTTTTTCTTACCGGCAAGTTGCTTTGATTTCTTCAACACATCTTTTACGTAATTGGCTACAACACCGGCAGAGTCAACAATTTCAACGCCGGATTCGTAGTATTCCTCCACTTCTTTCTTGATGAGCGGGTAATGCGTACAAGCAAGAATTAGTGAGTCAATTTTTGTGAGTTTACGACTAGATAAGTAGGAGGCGATGACGGTACGACTGATCTTGTTATTGAAAAAACCCTCCTCAATCATTGGTGCCAACAATGGCGTTGCTAACGAAGCCACTTCCAGCTTAGCATTTCTCGCCCGGATCTTCTTTGCATAAATATCACTCTTGATTGTTCCTTTGGTTCCAATCACTCCGATCTTATTCCGTTTACCGGAACGCACGACATGATCCACGACTGGATCAATCACATTTATGACCGGCACTTTGCCATCAACAAAAGATTTTACCGTTTCATAAGCTAGTGATGATGCCGTATTACAGGCGATCACAATCATCTTGCATTGCTGTTGCAGTAAAAACTGTGCAATACGAATGGAATAGTACTTGATGGAATCCGGTGATTTATCGCCGTAAGGTAAATGTGCCGTGTCGCCGAAATAGACCAATGATTCGTACGGGAGTTCTTTCTGAATAGCGTTTGCCACGGTTAATCCGCCGATACCGGAATCAAAAATACCGATCGGACGATTGGACGAAGCAACTGTTTTCTTTTTTACGGACGGCATATCGACGTATAATCAATAAATCGGTACAAATTAAATAAAGGAATTCTTTTGAAAGCAATGGAACTAACGCGCGTTTTGAACATTGAGTCGTTACGTATTAATCTTGTTCGAACCAGTTCGAATACATCACGTAACGATCGGGCAATTGCTCCAGCAGCTTACGTTGCTCTTCGGAAATCGGCTTGATTTTCTTCGCCGGCGATCCGGCATAGATGAAGCCCGATTCCACGACCGTATTCTCCAGTACAACAGAACCAGCCGCCACAATACTGAACGATTCTATCACAGCATGATCCATAATAATGGCGCCCATTCCAATTAGCACATTATGCTGGAGCGTGCAGCCGTGAATGATGGCCTGATGTCCGATACTGCAACAATCGCCGATGGTTGTTGCGGCTTTTTGATACGTACAATGGATAATGGCGCCGTCCTGGATATTGACTTTGTTACCGATTCGTATCGTGTTCACATCGCCACGAACAACGGCGTTGAACCAGAAACTGCAATGATCGCCGGCTACCACGTCACCGACGATGGTCGCGTTTTCGGCGATAAAACACGCATTTCCCCATTTCGGGGTAATTCCATTGACTGGCTTAATGAGAGGCATAATGGTCTTCGTTTATTCGATCAATCTTTTGTAAATTTATGCGTTGTTTCGATACGAGCACAACAACCACTGATGACTCTTCGCTATTTTATATTTCTTTTTTTCGTGATTGCGGCTCTGAGCTGTAAAAAGCCTATTGAGTATCCGTTGGAGCCGGTCATTGGATTCAAATCAATTGCCATCTCGCAAGACGCATCGGGTTACGACTCCAAAGTTTTTGTCACCCTTACCTTCACCGATGGCGATGGCGACCTTGGCTATTATCCGCGAGAATCCGGTAGAAATAATCCGTTGTTCGACGATCCTGCCAGTCCTTATTACAACAACTTCATCGTTACCACCTACATCAAACGCAGCGGCACCTGGATTGCGGACACCACCAACGTCAGCGCTCGTTTGCCGTATATGACACCGGAAGGCGCCAACAAAGCGCTGAAAGGAGAAATTGAGCGCGAGTTGACTTTGCCGCCTGCTCTTACACTCGATACGCTGAAGTATGATATTTATATTTGGGATCGCGCTTTGCATCAAAGTAATATCGTTACCACTCCAGAGTTTGTGGTTACCACACGATAATTTATTGCCGGTTTTACAATACTGTTTCCAGCTTTTCCAGTCGACTCACCGTCACACTGCAACAGCCAAACTCCTCGTCGACTTTACCGGTGATGCGATAACACCCGCGTCCGCGGAGCGGAAAATCTACTACCACTTTTGGAAAATGTGTCGTGTCGAAAAACCGTCCTTCCCGGTCCAAAAACGTACCAAAGATCATCGTTTCACGTTTGACGGTTGATGTGTACTTATAGGTAACCAAATATCCGACAATGGTGATACTACGTCCGATGTACCGCGGAAGATCACCGGCTAACGGCGACTCATCGACCGGCACTTTCAGCAATGAGAATGGCGAGCATAGCGGAAATTCAAGCAGTTCGATCTCATCCATGGTATCATCGTGACGACCGTGAAAAAGCTCGGGTAACGTAAACTGCTCCTGCTCTACCGGAAAGAGTTCGTGGCGGACAACGGTTTTCTTTTCTTCGCCGATCAACAGATGAAGATCCCATAGCAGTTGTTTTTTAGAACGACCGGTGAAACGAAACGCACCAATACGCACAAGCAGTCGAAGCTGATCGAGCGGCATTGCCACACGCCGAGAGAAATCATCCATGTCGCGGTAATGTCCGCCACGCTCGCGTTCTTCTACTATGGTAGTCGCCAGCTGCTGTTCGAGTCCGGCGAGATGGATAAATCCCAGATAGATATCATCGCCGTGAATATTCGTCAGAAAATCACTACGGTTGATACACGGCGCATGAACGATTGCACCCGACATGCGGGCTTCGTGGACGTAGAACTCCGTTTTATAAAATCCACCAAAGTTGTTGATCACACCGACCATAAACTCTTTCGGATAATACGCCTTTAAAAAAAGACTCTGATAACTTTCAACGGCGTATGAAGCCGAGTGTCCTTTTGAAAAAGAATAACCTGCAAAACTTTCAATTTGCCGCCACACTTCTGCGGTAATTGCTTCCGAATATCCGCGCTCGGTGCAGTTGGAAAAAAAACGATCGCGAATGCGGGCAAACTCATCGCGTGAACGAAATTTTCCCGACATGCCACGCCGCAACACGTCTGCTTCAGAGAGTGATAGTCCGGCAAAATGGTGCGCCACTTTAATTACGTCTTCCTGGTAAACCATGATGCCGTACGTCTCCTCCATCAACTCTTTCATCACCGGATGAATATACGTACGCCGCGACGGATCGTGCGTACGTAAAATATACTCGCGCATCATGCCCGACTTAGCTACACCCGGACGAATAATCGAGCTGGCGGCCACGAGCTGAATGTAACGATCCACACGCAGCTTTTTCAACAGCATCCGCATCGCAGGCGATTCTACATAAAAACATCCCATACAACGGCCGTCACGAATAAGCGACTTGATCACTTCATCTTTTTTAAAGCGAGCTATATCGTGAATATCAATCTCCACACCGTGATTCTTTTTCACGATATCTACTGTGTCTTTGATATGACCTAATCCGCGCTGACTTAAAATATCATACTTGTACAAGCCGATATCTTCTGCTTCCAGCATACTGAACTGTGTGGTCGGAAATCCTTTGGGCGGCATGTTCGTTGCGGTGTACCACGTCAATGGTTTTTCAGCGATCAATACTCCGCCGGCATGAATACTGAGGTGACTGGGGAAATCCGTGATGCGTTGTGCCGTATGATGAATCTGTAACTTGATAGCATCATCGGGAGTGCGAGAAGTATAACGATCAGTCATTGCATCAATCTCTGCTTTGGGCAAACCAAAAACTTTTCCCAACTCGCGCATCGCTGCGTTATACTGGAACGTTGAATAAGTGGCCAGCAGAGCAACGTGCTCTCGGCCGTGGCGATGAAAAATATACCCTGTTACATCGTCGCGGTCTTTCCACGAAAAGTCAATATCGAAATCGGGGGGACTGGTACGAAAAGGATTGATGAACCGTTCGAAGTAAAGATCAAGATCGATCGGATCCACATCGGTGATGCGCAGACAATACGCTACAATACTATTAGCACCGCTGCCACGACCTACGTAGAAATAATTGCGGTGACGTGCGTATCGCACAATGTCCCAGTTGATCAGAAAATACGGTGCGAAACCCAGCTCGCTAATCATCGTGAGCTCCTTCTCTACACGTTCGAGCACTACAGACGATTCGCTGCCGTAACGCTCTTTCATTCCTTTGAGTGTTTCGCGGCGAAGAATTTCGCGGTCGAGCACTTTACTGCCGGAGAACGTCTGCTTGTTTTTGCTCTCGCGAAAGTCGAAGGCAATGCCACACATTTCCAGCAGTCGTTCTGCATTCGTTAACAATTCGGGGGCCTCTTTGTACGCATTACATAAACGCGTTAAGGAAGGTATCACTTCATAACGTGCTGCCAACTCTTCCTCTGTTATCCGGCTGAGCAACGTATTACGATCGATAGCGCGTAGTATCCGATGAACATTATAATCTTCGATTGTACGTAATGTTACCGGCCACAATGCTACCAGTCGATCGGAGTGAGTAGCATACATTGATAAACGAAGTCGCGGCAGCTGATCGGGACGAACGCCGATATAGAAAGGCAGTGACACATTCCGTTGCGACAGGAACGAAGAAGCAACACGATCCAACGATGATGAACCCAACGGAAAAATCCAACTCACGTTCACAGTGAACGGTGGAACATCAGGAATCTCCGGCAATGCATTTGTTCCGTGACGCAAACAGCTGGTAAGAAAAACATTCAGCTCATGGAATCCCTCGTTGTTGTGCGCCAGTCCGATGTAATGGAGCGTTTTCCCGGTTCGAAATTCAACACCGACCGCCGGCTCGATTCCGTAGGCCGGCGCCAATCGTACGAAATCAATTACACCGGATGTGTTGTTAATGTCGGTCAACGCGAGCTTACGAATTCCATTTTGCTGCGCCAGCGACAATAGCTCTTCCACAGACAGCAAGCCGTAGTGAAAACTGAAGTAAGTATGACAATTGAGTAACATGATAAATAACCCGTTGTTGTTCCGGTAAAATCAGTGCAACAGGTCGCTTCAAACAAGAAAGAAATGGCTGTAATACAATCTTTTTGCTTGATTGTATTATAGTCTTTTTTTGCGAGAAAAGAAATAAAAGTTCAACAATAAATCGGTCGTGATTTATCGGCAAAAGGAAATAAGTAGAATAGGAAAATTATTGTTTAATAAGGAAACGCCGGGTGGAATAGCCGTTGCCGGAAACAGTAACATTGTAAGTTCCTGCCGGCAAACTGGAAAGATGGAGTACATCCGAGCTAGTATTGAAATGATCAACAGCATAAACCGTTTTTCCAAAAACATCAGTAATCACCACTTGTACCGGCACAGTGAAATCCCCCTTCAGTGATAAGAGATTGTTTGTAGGATTTGGAAAGAGCGAGAGTTCCATCGAACCGGCAGGAGCATTGATGGTAGTTAGGATTGAATCGTTCAAGTAAATAGGTGCCAAAACAAAAGGCTTACTGGTAAGTGATGTATTGAAGCCAAGCAGTGCCTGAACCGGTGAAGACGATTGCGGTGAAGCCAGCAAACGTACAATGTGTGATTCGCCTGGCTGAAGAGTGACATTACTGCTTCCGGAAGTAAATGAAAAGATGTTAGTTTGTGTAAGCGAGAAATTAGAAAGCGAAATGACCGTATTTCCATTATTCACGATGACATACTGGTAGGTCGCCGTGTTGCCAGCCGATACATAGCCATACACTAACGTGTCTTCGGGAAAATCGAGGGAAGACTGAACAGGAGCAATAGACGTTGTAGCAACGGATTGAATACGATCAATAAATTGCGGATAATCTACAAAAGGATTACGGTTGCGCTGATCACTGAAGATATCATCATTACGTCGATGCTCAATCTGATCAGGAAGAAAATTAAAGTGCCAGTTTCGCAGAAGCGATTCCTGCGGTTGGACAAACGACGCGTAATCCTGGTACCGTATCACAAAATAAAGGAGTGAACGAGATGCGCGACCTTTCTGCGAGTCGCGAGGCTCGAAGAAGCTTCCATCTGACAGTGAACCGCCATCACTATACGTCGGATTCGTGACTATGCCGAAGGGATTATTGCCGCGTGTATTATTGGAAAGATCATCGCAAGGATAAAGATGATGCAGATCCGAACGCATTGGCTCCAGCGATCCAAAAAATCCTTGGGGGAAAGTATGCTCGGTATTAAAGCTAAACGTCGTCTGACAATCCGTACGATCCACATAACCGACGGCCAGAGCACCTGTGTAACAACTTTCAATGGTATTCTGTGTGGCACCTTGTCCGTTACGCGACTTATTATCAATCTGCATAAACATAGAATCGCGCGCTACGACATAGCCGAGCGTATCGTAACCGACGGCAAGCAAGGTTCGCATAGCTGATTTCAGTGGTTCCTCCGCAAGATTTTCAGTGGAAGAATAATAAGCATTAGAGTAACGTCCCTGCCCTATAAGATCGACACGCGTCACACCACGTAATCCATTATTCTCGATAATTAATTCAGAATTATGGGTGATGTTATGTCGGGGAGAAAATTTGATCCAAATAGTGGTTGTGCTGTTGGCAGCGATGGCGAACGGAAAAGTTGAAGCGGTAGATGAAAAAGCAGGAGCTCCATAAGTGGTATAAAAACGCAAACGGGTAACGGTAACAATTCGATTGAGCGTATTGGTCAACGTCAAGGAAATACTGTCGGGCGCATTTTCGGTCACGACACCAAAATTGATTTGGGAAACAGAAGGAATTAATGCTTGTGCGTTTGCTGAATGCGCATAAAAAGAAAGCAGCGCGACAAGAATGGCAATAGGCAAGAAGATACGGCGAATGGACATGAATGCTCCTTAATGGGGGCATAAATGTACGCATTACAGTCGGTAAAAGTGAACTCTAAAAGAGGGTATTATAGTTCATATCGCCATTCCCCGGCTCCCGGCCGTCCATTACAGCCTGCATATCATTCAATTTCTTACCAATAAGCGTGACGAGTTGCGGCGGACCTAATACTTTTATCTGATCCATCCACATGAAAATCCATCCCAATAATTCGCGATTGAGTTGCGACTGGAATTGAAGGATGAGATTTCCTTTTTCATCGTGAATGAAACGCTGGTTAGCATGCCAGCTTCGTTTTTCCAAAAAAGGATGCTTTACGTCGCCCTTAGAAATCGGCAGCTTGCCGGAGAAAAGTATTGATATTTTATACGTAGGTCCATCGCCATTAGTAATACCAAATCGCCGTGATAATTCATCTTCCACTTCCTTACGTTCAGGATGTTTTCGGAAACGGATATTGGGGAAACTAATTTGGTTGATACTTTCTACCTCTATGAAGTGAAATCGTTTTTGTCCTTTACGGATAGCAGCAACATATATCGTCCCACGATGGGAGATGATATAATGAATCGACCAATCAAAAATTCCTTTCACGGGCTGTTCGGCGGAAAGCACCGGAAATAGCTCCAGCGTCACCAACTCTTTATTTTCGATTGCACGCATGAGCATTAATAACGTCTCGATGTCTTTTTCGGAATAATTGGCTTCCGACCATCCAGTTATTATCAAGTGCTCACGCAAACTTCCAATTTTATGATCTACATTGACATGGCGATTTAATTCTTCTTCAAGAATATCTAAATAACCGGAAGTTAACGACTGGAGATGCTTACCAGCTAATTGCGTCAAGAGGTAGAATCGCCGCATTGCCTCCCGATGTTGCTCGTCTTGTATCCGCTGAGTGCTTACCACCTGCCACTTTTTCTCCTTGGAATTATGATTAGAAGTGACCAACTCAAAGCCGGGCTCGTTAATAGTATTCTCCAACTCCTCCAGGTATCTGTACAAAGTACGACGACCGATTCCAAGATCAGCCTTCTTACTCCATAAATACAATTCGTCAATCGTTTGTGGTAATGATTTCAATCGCTGATAGATCCGGAATAAACGCTCCGATTTTCGTTGCATAGAAAAATATTGAAATTTAGTAGTAGCAAAGATTAAATACGTGGTGTCAAAAACTGACAAACTGAACTGCCTTGGACTTCTTCCATTGACAATCCATTGTTAAGATCATACTTATAAAAGCAACATGAAATCAAAACAATAACAGTTTGTAAATCTTTAACCACTACCGCAAGTATACTTCAAGGTCTTGTTAGATAGAAGCCAATACTTAGAAAGTAACTAACAACTTATTAAGGGAACCCAATCACTTATTACGTTCTACTGCAGGTGCATGCAACAGGTTTTCGTAGCCGGTCAAATCCATTTTAATAGATCCCACCAATATATTGGATTGGACGCGTACAGGTATTCTATTAAGATCATCACTGATCCATACTGTCATATCTTCCGATTCCTTGAAAACTCTTCCTTCCTGGAGCATCGGACGGAATACCACACACCTGAACTTACCAAAATCAGTATGCAGAGTTTGCCTGCCTATGAATTTGATGTTTAATGGAATGACCTCATCATCGAGATACCCATTGATAGGGAAAACATCGCCAGGCTTCGCATTGCTTAAGTCAATAGTCCGTGCAAAGTAAAACGCCGAAATCAAATCCTGGGTGTTATCTGGAACTGAAATGGATTTTTTTTCACTACGTGCCGAATCAACATACTGATTAAATATTACACGCTGTTTCTTTTTGTAACCGCCCTCGCTTATATCGCGGATAAAAAGCCAGGGTACCATTGCATCAGCATCGATATAACTTTCATAGCGATCACGCACCTTGAAAAACCAGTCAAACGCCCCCACTGATTTTCCTGTACCGATGACGTGGTAACACGTTCGTGGACCAATATTTTTCTTCTCAGAGGCTACATACAATTCCGCTGTTCCGGCATCCACAAAACCATAGTGAATTCTAAAGGTCAGCTTTTCTCCGGGTTTGAAAGCCTGATTGGGTGTGCTGCGCAATTCGCTCTGTCCGGATGCAGCAACGACCGCCGAAAAACAACAAATTAAAATTACCGTTGAAAAATAAAATCGCATGGATATACTTACGCAATTATCAGGCCAAGATAAGTAACCACAATTTTCACTTCAAAAATGGTCGATAAAAAAACGGAGAGGCCGCAAAAATATTTTGCGTTCTCTCCGTTTAAGGATTTTTACCGGTGATAGATTACAGATTCTCGTCGTCGCGAAGATCGTTTTCTACTGCAGATTCATTATTGACATTATCCTGATTTTCCAGGAAAATTTGCTTACGGTTGGGGATTTCAATATCCGATTCGTCAACAATTGTAATTTCACTCTCCATCGATACTTCCGGCGAAAGGATTTCACGAACATCACTGTCGTTATCTACCGGTTCAGGACTTGCAACAACTTCAACTTCCGCAGAAACCATTTCAGCTTCCATCATCTCCTGCTCTTCTTTCACCGGCTCGGATGCGCTATCGATGTAATCGGCCGGCTGACCAATTTCATTCGACTCCACATGAATGTCTTTCAGCTGCGGAAGGTCTTTCACCGACTTAATGCCAAAATAATCCATGAAGGTTTCGCTGGTGCTGTATAAGATCGGGCGGCCGGGTCCATCGCTCTTTCCGGAGATACTGATAAGTTCCTTCTCCAGTAATTTTTGAATGGCGTAGTCGCAATTAACACCACGGATGTGTTCGATTTCAGATTTAGAAATGGGCTGCTTGTAAGCAATGATAGAAAGTGTTTCCATCTGTGCCACAGACAATTTCTTCTTGGCCTTATGTTGGATCAGGGCGTTGACGGTTGGGAAATAATCCTTCTTCGTCAGGAATTGAAACCCACCCGATATTTCAACCAGTTCGAACGGGAATTCTTCGCCAAAATATTTTTGCTGGATGGCTGAGGTAGCCGTCAGGATCTCCTCTTCGGAGAGTTCCCATCCGTAGCTTAATTTGAGGGATGCTGCGATTTCGTCCATACCCAAACTCTGCTCGGAACAGAAAATTAGGGCTTCAATATGCTGGTTGAGTTGGTTCATGGTCTTAAAATGGGAAAACGATGTGATTTCGGCGTTTTCGAATTCAAACTTAAAAAAAATCCGTCGTTTTTGACCAATAAAATCGTGGCCAAATCAATAAATAACTAGTAATAAAGCGGATAATTTATGAACGGCGTGTTAGAAGTGAAGAAACACGCCTAACCGCTCTTTAAAAACGGCAAAAAGTCAATTTGTCAAACGACGATATTGACAATGCGGCCGTGCACCACCACTACCTTTTTAGGGGATTTCCCGTCCAGCATTTTCATTACCTCCGCGGCCTTCAACACTTCCGATTCCACCTCCTCTTTGGTCAGCGTTAGTGCCAACTCCAGATTGAAGCGTGTTTTACCGTTGAAGGAAATTGGATAGGCAAATGCATCTTCCACCAAATACTCTTCCTTCAACTCTGGAAAGGTAGCCTGTGTAACAGTAGACGAATGTCCCAGTTTATTCCATAATTCTTCGGCGATATGAGGCGCAAACGCGGACAATACAATAGTCAATGGCTCAAGAATTGCGCGTTGATTCGCCTTCATTTCAGTTAGCTCGTTCACACAAATCATAAAGCTGCTGACGGAAGTATTGAACGACAATCTTTCCATATCATCCTGCACACGCTTGATCAATTTATGCAATGCCTTGAATGCTTTTTTATCCGGAGTCGCCTCCGACACATTAAAGGAATCGCCTTGGTGAAACAACCGCCAAAATTTACGCAGAAAACCTGCTGTTCCGGTAATTCCGCTTGTGTTCCATGGCTTGGATAATTCCAGCGGACCCAGAAACATTTCGTACAAGCGGAAGCAGTCGGCGCCATAGCGCTCAATCATATCGTCGGGATTGACGACGTTCCACTTCGACTTAGACATCTTTTCTACCTCCGCGCCACAAACATATTTTCCATCCTCGAGAATAAATTCTGCTTTGGCATTTTCGGGGCGCCAGGTTCGGAATGCGTCAATATCAAGAATATCGTTA
>JBEGUX010000123.1:0-3145 GCA_041178685.1 Bacteroidota bacterium | reverse complement strand
ACCGGTCATTTCATAGACAGAAACATCGGGTGTTCCGAGGCACATCGCGGGAACAGCATCAATAGGAGAAGTAACGCCCATCTTGCGACAAATTTCCACCATTGCCTGCGGACCGAACTGTTTCATCAGATAAGCTGATACCGTGTTGACGGATTCGGCAAGACCTTCTTTAAGCGTTAGCATGCCACCATATTTGGCGTCCGAATTTTCCGGCGACCAGGTTTCTCCTGTTTCAAGGTCAAAGTAAACGCGCACATTGGGCACTTGGTAGCAAGGAGAATAGCCTTCCTGCATTGCAAGTGTGTAAAGAAAAGGTTTGAAAGTTGATCCAACTTGTCGCTTGCCTTCTTTTACGTGATCGTATTTGAAGAAACGATAATCATTGCCACCAACCCAGGCTTTCACATGACCGGTTTTGGGTTCAACCGCCATAAAACCACACTGAAGCATTTTCTTATAATACTTGATACTATCCAGCGGACTTAACACAGTATCAATTACTCCTTTCCAGGAGAAGAGTTCCATTTCGGTTTTCTCTTTAAACGCAGCATCAATTTCTTTTTGTGTAGCTCCGGCTGCTTTCATAGCAATATAACGGTCGGAACGTTTCATGCCTTCTGTGATCAGTTCTTTATGATCGGCCCAAGGTTCTTTTCCTTTCCAGTGTTCGTTGAATTTTCGCTGCAACTCCGTCATATGTTCCTTCATCGCTTCTTCGGCGTAGCGTTGCATCCGTGAATCTACCGTCGTATAAATCTTCAGACCGTCTGTATAAATATTATAAGGCTTACCTGTTGCATTATTGATATGTTCCTTGCACCATGCCAACATCTCTTTTCGTAAAACCTCCCGGAAATAGGTTGCCAATCCGAAATTGTGATCATCTTGTTGAAAGTCCAATACAATCGGCAACGCCTTTAAAGAATCAAAAGCTTCTGCGGTGATCAGGTCATATTTTTTCATTTGACCGAGCACTACATTCCTTCGGTTTAAAGAGTTTATGGGATTTCGAACCGGATTAAATTTTGTAGGCGCTTGTAACATTCCAATCAGCACGGCTGCTTCCTGCACATTCAATGCATCCGGTGTTTTGTTAAAATAAGTACGAGCTGCTGATTTAATACCAAAAGCGTTACTGCTGAATTCGACAGTATTGAGATACATTGCCAGAATCTCTTCTTTAGTATAGCGGCGCTCCAATTGAACGGCAATGATCCATTCCTGCAGTTTTTGTATTACACGTTCCAGTTTAGAGTCAGGACGTTCGTGAAAAAGATTTTTAGCTAATTGTTGCGTAATGGTACTTCCACCACCTGCCGTACCGGCACGGAAAATAACTCTAAGCAACCCGCGAATATCTACGCCACTGTGTTCTTCAAAACGAACATCTTCCGTAGCTTTTAATGCATTGACCAGATTGGGCGAAAGCTCGTAGTAATGAACATTGGTCCGGTTTTGTATATAGTACTTGCCCAGTACTTCCTGATCATTGGAAATAATTTCAGACGCCAGCGCACTTTTAGGATTCTCCAGCTCGTAAAAAGACGGAGGTTCTTCGCCGATCCATCCTTTTGATGCAAATAGAAGCACTATCGCAAGCAATACAAAAGGCGTGAAAAATAATAACCAGAAATACTTTACGTAATTGCTGAATTTCCCGGAAGAAGCGTTAGACATGTCGTGCCAAATACTATAACGTAGTAAAAGTAGGAATATTTGACCTGCAGTCGTAGCCGATTAAGGCGGATTATCCACCGCCCATCGTAAAAAAAGCAGCCTTTACAAAGCTGCTTTTTGATCCTTATTGAAAAACGGGTTATTCGATTACCATTTTGCCAGAGTGTACTATGGATCCCGAATTATCGCTAAGCCGGAACTGGTACAATCCGGTACTTAATCCATTCTTATTAAATACAAATTCCCCGCCTGCAACATTTTTAGTGTAAACAGATCGCCCTGTGATATCAAACACTTCAAATCGTGTGATACGTTGATCGGTATTATCAAAGTTGAAGACTGCCGATTCGCGTACCGGATTCGGGTACACGTTAACTGTGGCGTTAGCAGAGGTGTTGCCCTTTATCCACAATGGAATTTGCGTGACCATCAAATTGTACGTTGTATTTGTAATAACAGCCGGATTGAGATCAAAAACGATGTGTGCTGTATTTTCAATTAATGTATAATCAGCAATATTTGGAATTGCATTAATTCGATAGATGATAAATCCATTACTGCCGGGTTCGTCAGCTGCACTATCGGGAAGATAAATGTTTCGGAAAGAGAAACAAACATTTCCATTATTGTCTACCGTTGTTACTGCGGAGTGACTACTCTCGATTACGCGCAACGATGACCAGTCTAAATTAGCATCCAGCTGATCGTAAATATTCACGTCATACGCAGTGTCGTTACCGGTATTTTGGAAACGGATTTTATATTCTAATTCCGTTCCGATAAGCGTATAATGTTCTATATCGACACCTTCGGGAGTGCAAGCTTTGTCGTTAGGATCAAAACTGCACAATATCGTTTCATTTAAATTTGCTGAAGCCGTAAGTTGTGGTTGATTATTTGAATCGTACGTCTGCAGGAACAATCCGTTCGAAATAGTATTGCCTGCGCCCGGCATAAGCAAGTATATAAAAATAGTAGTAGGCTGAAATGGCTGCACATTTTGCAAGTTCCAGTAAACAGTATCAGTTACAGCATTGGAGCCGGAGGCAACAGGAGTTGACCCGTTAAATGTTGTAAGTAAATCACGACGCAGATTTAGTCGGCCATTAAATGGGACATTTCCGGTATTAGTGAATGTAAGGTAGTAGCCGTTATTGGTATTACAACGTGGACGTGTTGAAGTGATACTTGCTTCGCAAGAGTAATCTGGATTACCGCTGATTAAGCCAAAGTCTTTTCCATTAACAGGCCCCGAACTTGTAAAGGTGAACGAGGCAGAGTCGGAAGAAAGTACGAAAGTGTTTCCAGCTACAGGATCCCAGGAAATAGTGTGCGGGCCGTACAATGCGCCAATCCTATAATTACCTGTTGCATCGCTATACGCATAGGCATCATCCGGCATTAAATGAACACGTTGATAGCGCAATGGAACATCGGTAATGGTATCGTAAAGACCATTGTTATTTGC
>JBEGUX010000122.1:0-3179 GCA_041178685.1 Bacteroidota bacterium | reverse complement strand
AGAAGATAAAGCCATTGTAAAAGATCGTACTTACTTTTATTTGCAAGCCAATTCTGCAAAAACGGATTATGATGTGTTGCGTTTTGAATCAACGATAAAAGCCTTACCGAATGCCAGTATCAATTTATTGAATAATGAAATTACGCTGCGTGGACTTGCTCCAATTGTTTTATCGGATAGTCAGAACGTGGTTATATTTCCAAAAGAGCAGGAAATCAAATTACGCAAGAACAGGGATTTCTTGTTTGCCGGCCGGATCAAAGCCGGACGTTTTGAGTTTTATGGAAAAGAATTTGGCTTCGAATATCAGAAGTTCAAACTTATACTTGACAACGTTGACTCGCTTCGCTTAAAAGTAGAAAGTGATGATCCTGCTGAAATAGATATGAACGGCAACCGTAAGCTGGTGTACGTTCGTTCTGTGCTCGAAAAAATCAACGGTGATCTCCTCATAGACAATATGATCAACAAATCCGGATTGAAGGATTATCCGGAATATCCCATTTTTAATTCCCGAAAAGATGCCTTTGTGTATTACGATCGTCCATACATTCAGGAAGGAGTTTACTCACGCGATAAGTTTTATTTCCATTTGGATCCATTCACTATCGACTCACTGGATAACTTCAGTAAAGCAGGATTGAAATTTGGAGGAGAGTTGGTTACTGCAGGGATTTTCCAGGATTTCAGAGATTCGTTAAAACTTCAGCCTGATTTGTCGCTGGGCGTGGTTCGTGAAACCGGCGACGCTGGTTGGCAGGCGTACGGTGGCAAAGGAGTATTCACCAATCGCATCACATTAAGTAATCAAGGATTGTATGGTAACGGAACGCTGGATTATTTAACTTCCATAAGCCGTTCGGATGCATTTCTCTTTCTTCCTGATTCAATGAATTCTAATGTGATTTCATTCGACAACAGGAAGGAGAAATTGGGTGGCGTTGAGTTTCCCAATGTGGCGGCAGCCAATGTCTATTTGCATTGGGAACCGAAGCGAGATTTTATGGACGTGAAGCGTAAAGCAGAAGATTTGAATATGTACGAGGCACAGGTTAAAATGAAGGGTGATCTTAAGTTGAGTCCTCCGGGAATGACCGGAAATGGAACGATGCAATTCGTCACAAGCGAACTCGATTCTAAATTATTCAAATACAAATCGGATGTATTTGATGCGGACACATCTGATTTTCGTTTGAATTCGGATGATGCAGCAGCACTTGCCTTTAGCACCGAAAATGTGCGTTCCCACATTGATTTTACGCAACGCTTTGGTGATTTTAAATCCAATGGCGGTGGAACCTATGTGAAATTCCCTCTCAATCAGTACATCAGTTATATCGATCAATTCAAGTGGTACATGGATGCCAAGGAGCTGGAGTTAAGTTCATCATCAACAGTATCAACACCTGAAGTTGCTGATACTTCTATCACCAATATCACACTTTCCGGTTCGGAGTTTGTCAGTCTGGAGCCGCGGCAAGATTCATTACGATTCAAAGCTCCGTTTGCACGCTACTCGTTGCGCGATTATCTCATCAAAGCAGAAAAAGTAGCATTAGTGCAATCTGCGGATGCATTTATTATTCCTGATAGCGGAAAAGTGGTTGTTGAACGTTATGCCAAGATGCGGACATTTAATGATGCCAGAATCGTTGCCAATACCACTACAAAATACCATACGATATATAATGCAACCGTTGATATTTTAGGTCGAAAGAATTATACGGCTTCCGGCGATTACGATTATGTGGATGAAAGTAGCAAGAAACACCACTTTCATTTTGATAATGTCCGTGTAGATACTTCGTACCAGACCATTGCTTCCGGTGAGTTAAATTCGGATGAAGGATTTCCGTTGAGCGCTAATTTTTTGTTCAAAGGTGGTGTTGCTTTACAAGCTACTCACCAATACCTGACGTTCTCCGGGTATGCTAGGCCAAATTTCCGCTGTGAAAAAGTGGCACAAAACTGGATCCGTTTTTCCGGTGATATTAATCCTAAGAATGTGAGCATTCCTATTGAATCGCCCGTTACGGATGCCGGTGCAAAACTGTCTGCATCTATTTCGCAAACCAGCGATAGTACAGGAATTTATGCAGCGTTTCTTATGCCCAAACAGCGTGCAACAGACCTAGAGATCATCAGTGCTGCCGGTCTGTTGTATTTCGATAAGGCCGATAGTAAGTTTAAAATTACAACGGAAGACCGATTGGCAAAACCAACCGATCCAGGGAATTTCTTGAGTCTTGACGATAAGAAATGCCTTGTTTATGGAGAAGGTCAGCTGAATTTTGGAACAGATTTAGGACAAATGGAATTGAAGACGGTTGGTAATGTGACCAACAATCTAAATAATGACAGTACACAACTGGATATTTTAGCGGCTATCGATTTTCCGTTTGAGTCGGATGCGTTGAAAATAATTCAGGAGGAATTAGCCAACAACCCTTTACTTCAACCTACAGTGGATGTGGGACGAAGCACGTATGAGCGTGGAATAACGGAGCTCGCCGGCAAAGAAAAAGCGGAGAAAATGATGGCGGAATTAAATTTATACGGTTCCTTCAAAAAGATGCCGGATGAATTGCGCCACACCTTATTCTTGTCTGAATTAAAGTTGTCGTGGGACAATGGTACGCGCAGTTACCGATCAAACGGTATGGTTGGCTTGGGCAGTATTGACAAAGTTTCCATCAATAAAAAGATGAAAGGGTATGTAGAAATCGTCCATAAGCGCTCCGGTGATGCGTTAAATATTTATCTGGAACCCGAGGAAGGAACCTGGTATTACTTCAGTTACGCTCGCGGATTGATGCAAACCCTTTCTTCAAAAAGCGAGTATAACGACATCATCAATAAATTAAAACCGGAGAAACGCGTTTCGAAAGTGAAGGATAAGGCTGATTTTGAATACATGGTGACAACTGATCGTGCAGTGCGCAATTTTCTGAAAAGAATGCAGCCACAACCGCAAGAGGAGGGCCAATAATATCTCAGTTTTCTTATTTTCGCAACGATTTATAATTAACGAACACCCATTTGCTCACATTACATAACATATTGGGTTTATTACTGGCCTACTTAGTTGGAGCTATTCCTTCTGCAGTTTGGGTGGGAAAAACCTTTTATGGTATCGACGTTCGTGAATATGGAAGCGGAAACGCAGGCGCTACCAACAC
>JBEGUX010000121.1:0-6092 GCA_041178685.1 Bacteroidota bacterium | reverse complement strand
AGGTCAAACGGTTTACAGTATCTCCAGAATTTACGGCGTAAAACCCAACGATATTTCAGAGTGGAATAATCTTAAGAATTATTCGATTTCAGTTGGACAGGAACTGATTATTAAAGATGCCGTCAAAACTGAACCGTCAGGGGAGCGAATTGTTCCGGAAGTTACGGCTCCTAAGGTTACTATTGAAAAATCTCCGGAACCTACAAAGATTGATCCTGCTGAAAAAACAATTTCCGGTTATGTATTTGCTTCCGGTCGTCAGGAAGTTACCGAGAAAGGATTTGCCGGATTCATCGAAGAGGAAGAAATCAATCCTAACAAGTATTATGCTTTGCATCGCACGGCTCCGATTGGAACTGTTATTAAAGTGACTAATAAGAAGAATGATCGTTCTGTGTTTGTAAAGGTGGTGGGATCACTTCCTAACACACCGGAAAACGATGGGTTTATTCTAAAGATGTCTAAAGCCGGTGCGGAACAACTTTGGGTGTACGATAAGAAGTTTCAGGTTGAATTATTGTACGGCGTTCCGGCTAAATAAATTCTTCCAAAGCAATATCATGCTGCTGAGAATTTTCCTTTTACCGTTGATAGGAATTCATCAAATAGCTTAGCATTTCCGGCAATTATTTCTTTTCCAAAGGTTGCGTTATTGCCACCACTGAAATCAGTGACTTCTCCTCCGGCTTCTTGTACAAGAACAATCCCAGCAGCCACATCCCACGGATTTAAGCCATATTCGTAAAATGCTTCGAAGCGTCCTGCTGCTACATAGGCCAGATCAGCGGCTGCTGATCCCAGCCGTCGGATACCGTGCGAATTACGCATCAGAAAATCGAATACTTCCATATACGGCTTCATGCGATCGTAATTGTGGTAGGGAAAACCGGTAGCGAAAAGTCCATCGGCTACACGCTCAATTCCGGAAACTGTAATAGGTTTTCCATTCAGAAAAGCACCGCCGTCTTTCCAGGCATAAAAGCATTCGTTGAAATTCAGTTCGTGAACAACTCCTATAACGGGCGTGTCATTTTCGTAGAGAGCGATGCTAATACAATAACAAGGAAGTCCGTGCAGGAAATTGGTGGTTCCATCCAGTGGATCAATGATCCAGTTATATAGTTCGCCACGATCATTAGCTGTATTTTCTTCGGTGATAAATCCAGCCTCCGGCAATAATTCTCGTAATCTGTTGACCAGTTGTCGTTCCGATTCTTTGTCGACATACGATACAAGATCGTTATGTCCTTTTTTCTCTATCGCCGACAAATCAAAATGCTCACGCTCTTGCTGAATGAATTCTCCAACGCTTTTAGTCAATAATGTGACATCAAGGCAAAGCTGTTCCAGCTTCATACCTGAACCGTTTTAGGTCGGAAATAAAAATAGCCCGAAGTACCGACAATAATCAAAAGCGAAGAGATGAGCTGTGCCTGTGTAAAACCAAATCCACCAATATGATATTGTGAGTTCACGCGGATAAGTTCAACTAAAAATCGTTCAATACCATTTAAAAGAAGGTAGATGGCGAAGATTTGCCCAGGCCCGGAGATTTTTTTTCTGATCGACCAAAGAACGAAAAACAATAAGATACAGGTTACTGCTTCGTAAAGAGGTGTAGGAAATACGCCTGCTGCCAATTCATAACAATATTTTCCTTCACAACCCGGAATTGGAACTCCTTCGTTGATGACATTGTTGGGATATTTGAAACTCCAGCACCAATCAGGAAGCCAACTCAACCAATCAGGTTTACTCGTTGTATTTACAATTCCCCAGTCGCCATCACCTGAAAGTTGACAACCTAACCGTCCTGTACCGTAAGCGAGCATCAATCCAGGTGCAGCAGCATCACACAAGGGAAGTAAAGCAATCGCGTGTTTACGTGCGTACCATAATACGGTGATTGATCCAACAATTAATCCACCATACATGGTCAAACCGGAACCACTGAAAAATCCCCCAATGGGATCCTGAATGAAATCTTCCCAATACTCCAGCAGATGAAAAAATTTAGCACCAATTAATCCGCCTAATGCCGCCATCATCGTAAAATCAGTCACCAGCTCAGATGGAAATTGTTGTACGATTTCTTTTTTAGGTTCTTTCAGTTCCTGCTGTTTTCCTTCACGGTATTTCAAATAGCCGGTAATTCCGGCTATGATAAATCCCGAAAGATAGTGGCCTTTTAAAGAGAGAATGGCTGCTTGTGGATTCTCAAAAAACTCCGCTTTGTTGAAAATTGCATATCCTAATTTAGAGCCAATAAGTAATCCGAAAAAAGCATTCCAAAGTATTTCACTCGTGGAAACCGGAGCACCTTTGATGGTAGTTATCGATTGACCTTTCAATAATCCATCTTTTTCTTTTCGCTGTAACTCCAGTCGAAGTGTCCAAGCTGCGAATAAAAATGAAATGGCCACTAATGTTCCGAAGGTGGGAGGAAAGTGAATTCCGAAGTTGGTTCCCAATAAATCATTTAATAAATCAGAGATTCCCGGATACATGCTGCAGCTGTTTTGATTTTAAAATGTAATCTCGATTTATTTACTGTGAATTTATACTTGAATCGCAAAAGGTTCGAGTTGTCCATCAAAAACGCCGTCTTCATTTAACGAAACCAGTGCTACAGGAGCAAGAGTATTTACCCGCGCTTCATCTACAGGTATTCCGACACGCAAGTAGTTATCGGTATGCCCGTAGAGTTTGCCATCTTTAATTTCCGATTCGAATAAAACTATACGAGTTGTATTGATGTGCTGCTCGTAGAAAGCGCGTTGCTTTTTGGCCGAAAGAATACGCAGCATTTTGTTGCGCTGCTTGCGAAGCTGCATTGGAACGACCGGCGAAATTTCAGTGGCTACCGTATCATCGCGCTCGGAATAGGTGAACACATGAAGGTAGGAGATGTCAAGCTCATTCAGGAAGTTATACGTTTCTTGAAAATCTTCTTCTGATTCAGAAGGGAAACCAACAATCACATCCACGCCGATACATGCATCAGGCATTACATGTTTAATCTTGTTCACACGATCAACATAGAGCTGTCGTAAGTAACGACGACGCATCAATTTGAGAATCCGATCGGAACCGGATTGAAGCGGAATATGAAAGTGAGGAACAAATCGTTGAGAGCCGGCAACGAAAGTTATGATCTCGTCAGTCAGCAAATTCGGTTCAATGGAGGAAATGCGAAAACGGTCGATGCCATTCACGTTGTCGAGGGCACGCACCAAATCCAAAAATGTTTCGTGACGTGTTCCTGTTACTGGATCAAGACCAAAATCGCCAATATTCACGCCGGTCAGCACGATTTCGCGAATGCCGCGGGCTGCCATTTCTTCGGCCTGACGAATCACGTTTTCCAGGGTGTCACTACGACTCGCGCCGCGAGCTTTGGGTATGGTACAATAGGTACAGGTATAATCACAGCCGTCTTGCACTTTTAAAAAAGCTCGGGTACGGTCTCCTGCCGAATATGAAGCTTTAAAGTCGACCACCTGATCAATGTCGCAGGAATGAATAGTGGTGTTCTCCTTTTTTTGAAGATCGCCAAGGAAGTTTAGCAGGTTGAATTTTTCGTTGGCGCCAAGCACAATGTCGACACCATCAATTGAAGCAATCTCTTCCGGCTTAAGCTGCGCATAGCAGCCAATGACTGCAACAAACGCGTCCGGATTGGTAGCCAGCGCACGTCGCACCAACTGCCGGCATTCTTTGTCGGCATTTTCTGTGACCGAACAAGTGTTTATGACGTATAGATCCGGTCCCGCATCAAAGTCAACTTTTGAAAATCCGCCATCTTTCAATTGCCTGGCAAGGGTAGATGTCTCGGCAAAATTGAGTTTGCATCCGAGGGTGTGAAAAGCTACTGTTGACGACCGGTTCATGGGCGGGCAAAGGTAATTGATTGAGAGGGAATAGCGTAATTTTCATGCGAAAGGAATGCGGGATTACTTTGTCCTCCATTTCCACAAAAAAATCGCTACTTTTGCCCTCGCCAAATAAGGCCGTAAAATTAACCAAAAACACGTTTTTCCATGAACATTCACGAATATCAGGGTAAGCAAATTTTGAAATCATTTGGTGTCGGTATCCAGGAAGGTATCGTTGCCGATACGCCGGAGCAAGCTGTCGATGCAGCCAAAGAATTGACCGGACAAACCGGAACACAATGGTGGGTTGTAAAAGCTCAGATTCATGCCGGCGGTCGCGGAAAAGGCGGTGGCGTTAAGCTGGCTAAATCACTGGATGAAGTGAAGGAAAAAGCTACAGCGATAATTGGCATGAATCTAATCACGCCACAAACCGGTCCTCAAGGTAAAAAGGTAAACAAGGTGCTCATTGCTCAGGATGTTTACTATCCCGGACCAAATCCAACCAAAGAATTTTATATGAGCGTTTTGCTCAATCGTCAGACCGGTCGTAACATCATCATGTATTCTACCGAAGGCGGAATGGATATTGAAGAAGTGGCTGCTAAAACTCCGCATTTAATCTTCAAAGAAGAGGTAGATCCCGGAACTGGTTTACAAGGATTCCAGGCTCGTAAAATTGCCTTCAACCTGGGACTTTCCGGTGATGCATTCAAGCAGATGACCAAATTCGTCGCTTCTTTGTACAAAGCATACGATTCGATTGATGCCTCCATGTTTGAGATTAATCCTGTGCTCAAAACCTCCGACGATAAGATCATTGCCGTAGATGCAAAGGTGAACTTCGACGATAACGGACTTATCCGTCATCCGAATTATGTCGCTATGCGTGATGTGACCGAAGAGGATCCTACAGAAGTGGAAGCCGGCGAACATAACTTGAACTATGTAAAGCTCGACGGAAACGTGGGTTGCATGGTAAACGGTGCCGGATTGGCAATGGCGACCATGGATATGATTAAGCTTTCCGGTGGTGAGCCCGCTAACTTCCTAGATGTCGGTGGAACGGCTAACGCTGCGCGCGTAGAGCAAGCGTTTCGTATCATTCTGAAAGATCCTAATGTTAAAGCGATACTGGTGAATATCTTCGGTGGTATCGTGCGTTGTGATCGTGTTGCTCAAGGAATTGTAGATGCTTACAAAAACATCGGTGAGATTCCTGTACCGATCATCGTTCGACTTCAAGGTACTAATGCTGAAGAAGCGAAGAAGATCATCGAAACATCCGGTTTGAAAGTATTCTCTGCTATCGAATTGAAAGAGGCTGCGGATCTTGTTAACCAGGTATTGAAAGGCGGTAAATAATAAGTATGAAAGCGTTGTCCAACGAGGAAGGTTTTCTCGCCATTCCCGAAGCCGATCTTACCTCTTATGCGAATGCGAAATATGTCATTCAGCAAGTTCCTTACGAACATACTTCTTCCTACTTGGAAGGGTCAGCAAAAGGTCCTGCAGCCATCGTAAGTTCCTCTCATTTCGTTGAGTTCTACGACGAAGAACTCGACCAGGAAACCTATAAGCTGTGTGGTATTGCAACATTGCCTGAAATGGATTTTGCCGGCAAAGTGGATGCTGATGCTGTTGCACTTATCGAGCAGGAAACATCACGACTAATTGCCGATGGAAAATATGTTGTTTCGCTGGGTGCCGAACATACTGTGACCAACGGTTTCGTGCAGGCTCATGCAAAAAAATATCCCAACCTTACGGTGTTGCAAATTGACGCCCATTCGGATCTTCGTATGGAATACCACGGTAATCCATATTCGCACGCCTCGGTAATGGCGCGTATTCACGAACAGGGAATTCCATTGGTTCAAATTGGAATTCGTGCACAGTGCAAGGAAGAATCCGATCTGATCAAGTCGAGTGACAAGATTCATACTTTCTACGCTCATCAAATTCGTCGAAATGCGAATTGGATGGAAGAGGCGTTGTCTAAGTTATCGAAAAATGTTTATTTGACGATTGATGCTGACGGTTTCGATCCGTCTATCATGCCGGCAGTCGGTACTGCTGAACCTAATGGTTTGTTCTGGTCAGAGACCTTGGAATTTCTCCGTCGCGTGTTCCAGCAGCACAATGTGGTCGGTTTTGATATTGTTGAATGTGCTCCGATGGAAGGTACTATACTATCGGAATTTACATTAGCAAAGC
>JBEGUX010000120.1:0-20460 GCA_041178685.1 Bacteroidota bacterium | reverse complement strand
TAACACCAGCATCGATGTCGTTGAAGTTTTTAGTAACGTCGGTATCGTCATCATCAATCTTCAACGTAGCGCTGGTCAGTATACTAAAATAAGGTCCAATCCAGAATCCTAAACCATTCATAGTTTGATATTTGATGGCAAGCGGAACCTCAACGTAATTGATATTGACACTCAGATCGTCGAAATCCTCGCTTTTTGTTCCTTTAACCGTATACAACACAGAAGGGACAATTGAATAACGGTCGTTGATAGAAAGTTCCGCGTCTACACCAACATGGAAACCAACCTTCATAATGTTGTCGCTTGATTCATCACCAACGACATCGGAAAAGTTGGCACCTGCTGTTACACCGAAGCGGTACTGAGCATTAGTTGAAATGCTTACAAAAAGAAATAACGCAACAGCCGACAAAAATGGTTTAATACTAGTTTTCATACGTTTATGATTTAGATGATTTACAATAGTAGACGAAGTAAAAAATGTAAACCGTGCGCTTTGTCAGTTTAGTATATGATAAAAGTTAGTTAAGCGGCATGTCGTCATCATCCAACTATTTATTTTCAAAAAACACCTTGAATTGTGTACTATTGCGGCGCGATAAGGCCGATGTTTAATCCAGGGATTTTAGAATAACCAACTATGACTATCGAAGAACAATTATTATCCCGGAGCAGAGGCGTATGCGAACTTTGCGGATCCAACGATGGGCTTGTTGTTTATAGCGTTCCGCCCGACAATGGTCCCGGAGCGGATAGCAGTGTGTACATCTGCAATAGATGCCTGCTACAACTGACTAAAAAAGAAACCCTGGACGCTGCCCATTGGTCATGCCTGCGCGATAGTATGTGGAGCGAAGTGGCGGCAGTTCAGGTGGTAGCGTGGCGAATGTTGAACCGATTGAAAAACGAATCGTGGGCAACAGATGCGCTTGACATGTTATACCTCGATGATGAACGTTTGGAGTGGGCAAAGGCCAGCGGCGATCATATTGCAACAGAAGAAGATGACTTCCACCGCGACTGTAATGGTGCGCTACTACAAACCGGCGACTCGGTGACGTTAATCAAATCGCTGGATATAAAAGGATCCCAAATCAACGCCAAGATTGGAACGGTAGTAAAAAACATTCGGATTGTCGCAGATAATACTGAACAAATCGAAGGAAAAATTGAAGGACAACAAATTGTGATACTTAGGAAGTTTGTAAGGAAGGCGTGAATTGATTCGTCTGTACGATCGATTAGTTACTGTCTATTTCAAAACTTGTTAAGTCTTGTGGTATATTCTACAATTGATTTAATATATCTTACCATACTATAGAAAAGCCCGTTATCGTTTACTAATCTTATTCATACTAATCGCTTTTTGAAGCGAGCATTTAAAGCGGTCTATCTCAGGATTTCTTTTGCGAGCATGCTTCTGACTTACACCGCTGTTGACTCTTTCCCTCCACAAATTAAAGCTGCTGCGCTTGAGGTTGCTGCGCATCAGTGCAATGACATCCCCTTCCGATAATCCGAACTGCGTTTTAATCGCTTCAAAAGGCGTACGATCTTCCCACGCCATCTCAATTATACGATCCAGGTCTTTTTGTTGCATTTCTAAACGAACGACGATTAAAGAAATAAAAACGTCGTACGCATTAAACAACAGAAACTACTAAAGGTTCACAACCTGCGTAAAATCAAAGTTATCCGGCAAGTAGCTGATTGCAAATAGCGAAAACTTCTGCGGCAGCTTTCTCCGGCAGCAATGCCGTGTCTGAAATTCCGGACACCACCCGTGTACGATCATGGTCGATTAATCCCGGGGTGTTCCATTGATCAGGATCCGCAGCGGTGATATAGGCCGAAAAATTACGGTGCTCCGAGCCGGGGCGTTCGCCAATAATATGTACAACCAAGTGACGATCGGTATTGGTCGACGATGTTCCAAAAAGCAATTCGCCTGCACGGTAGCCGGCCCGTACTCTTCCATTTTTAATAACCGGATGTTTTTTACTAAAAGTGATATTGCCAGCTGCAAAATTGCTCTCCAAATATTTTAGAAACGGCGAAAGGTGATTGTCGTCGAATAGCGCGCGAACATTCAACCCATCGGAAATTATAATCTGTACTTGTGGTGGATTATTACTCCAGGATTGACGGTGTCCTTTTAATAATGATACCGATTTATCATTCAGCTCCTCACCACTTGCTGGATGATAAACATAATCTACACGATCAACTGAACGCGTATATAAAAGAATCGGATCAGGGATTGTTGCAATGCACTTTTCATCCATTTCCTGCCATAAACAATACTTTGCATCGGCATACAAACTTCTTATCTCTTGATCCAACACCGGTGGTGGCATCCAATACGATGCACCGGTTCCTTCTGCAATTGGAACTCCGCGACTGCGAACACGCGCAATGGCTGCATTACCTTCCTGACGAATAATTTCATCGGAACGCGAGTCGCCTTTGGCACGGCAGTATTTAGTATAAACAGCAATGGGGTCACCGAAATTTTTATTGGGTTTTCCGGTTGCCGAAATCACCTCAATCGACTTGAAAAAATCCCACATCGCATCATTAACTTTGAAGCCATGATTTTGTCTTACACGCAAATGATCGCTGAAAGAAGTTGTCAGGTAACTTAACATAGGATCATTCTTCGTCGGTAATGCCATAAGGTAGGCAGGATTTGCCGGCATGATCTCATCGATACACCAATCGAGATCGTCTAGCGTTACATCCATGTGTAACGTTGTGCAAATATCCAGTCCGAGCGTGAGTCCGTGCAGTTTTCCCATCACCAAGTCTTCCAGACAACAGCGTACCAATTGTTCCTTTGTTCTGAATACCTCCGGTCCAATAAAACCGGCGACATCGTTTGCAAATAACCACGAGTTTTTATCCGTAAGGTATTCTTGTTTTATTGCACGCAACAAGCCGTACTTTCTGGATTCATGAATAAGCATGTCGAAACCATGGCCATGACCGTTGGTTTCATCAGCGCCTTGTCCGGTTTCTGCGTAAAATCCATAGCGGCCTTTACGTTGTTGCAAGTGCTGCTTTAACTTGTCAAGCGTAACGTCAAATGTTTGATTGGCATCATCTGTTCCGGCAACACTCTGAAACCATATTCCTGTTGAACCCGGCTGGCGCTTTTCAACATTGGCTTGTATATCGATATGTGCAAGCACGCAATGCGGAATCGTGTTTTCAAGTTGGAACGTGCTAATGATATCAAACAATGTAGCTTCAATGCGAGCCACTTGTTCGACGTCGCTGGAAACAGGATTGGTGCCGAGTACAACATCACCAACAGCATACGACCAAGCATCCATAACTTGCCAGAAAATATCTTCCGGATTATCTGTGGGAGAATTAGGCTGAACACGTGCGCCAAGATAGCCCTTACTTCCAATGTTAGAATTGGCAAGCGGATTGAATACTTTCTGACTTAATGCTATAAGCTCAGCATTGCTCATCAACTTTACAAGAACTGCTATTTCATCGCTTGTGAGTGCGGCGGCCGCTTCTTTGCACATAGCTTCGTTGGACGATATGAGATACGCTTTCAACTGTCCAAATGTTTTTTGAACCAGTTCATTGTTCTCTGCTATCGACTTTAAAATAAGAAGTGATTGCTGGTCTTCGTAAACCGATAGATTTCTGAAATCGTTGATAATAGTATTAGCGATCAATTCACGGGCGATCAATCTGCTATTTTGATCTGCGGCTGCAAGTCCGGCAAGATAATCGCCTTCTTTGAATTCATTGGCGGCTCCGAGTAATTTGCCTAGCAAGTCTCTATTAGAGCCACCATAGACACGCTTCATATAACGGAATAAATCCTCGCCGGGCATTGCTTTTTTTAGCGCAAAACTTTTCGCTAAAGAATCTGTCTCAAGAATATTTCCGGCACTTAATCGTGGATGTAACGCGAACGTCAAGCCGATTAAAACGGATTGATTAATGAATGAACGGCGGTGCATGATGCTGCTTTCGAAAAACGAGGGTTAACCTCTCTCAAAAATAGCCTTTTTTAGAACGCCTATAGCCAACATTGACGTAAATATACCCCCTTCGAACTATACTTGTGTTCGTTGAAAAATGGACAACTGTTTAAGTAATGCTACTTTTAAAATAGTTAAAACACTCATCGCTTTATGCGTGTCCATACGGCTGTTCTGCCAATGAGAGAGATGCCGATATAGCCTCGGACATTCAGGCGACCGTCTTCCAGCGTCATCGTGCAGCTGTAGGTTTTTCCATTTTTTGGATCGTAAATCGTACCGTCGGTCCACTCGGCATCGTCTGCGTCGAAGACAAAATCTTTGAGAATAACCAAACCCATCAGTGGCATTGCTCGCTTTGCTGCTTCAGGATTATTCTTGTCGGTTCGCGGTCGACCATTTTCTGTAGGCTCCTTGAGCCAGACAATCTTTCCGGTATACGTTGATCCGATGCGGGAAATTTGAACGTGTGCTGTTCCCTCCTGGTTGAGCCACAGTCCGACAATATTATCGGCGGAAGGAGACGCAACAATCAAATCCGTTGAATGCTTGTAATTGCCATTATTTTCTTTCGCAATCAGGACTGTCAGGGAAAATAGCAACAATAAGATGGTGAGTGAGTAGTTTTTCATAGTAGAATGGGACAATAAAATTAAAAAATAAAAACAACCTTAAAGGACGGTTGTTTACTCAAAAAACATAGAATTATGAAGCGTCTTATTCTTGCAATTTTTTGTCTGTTTTCCGGCCAATTCATTGTAGGCCAAACTATCGTAAATGGCGGTATTTTCTCCAATACAACATGGCAATTGTCCAACAGTCCTTTTCTGATGACCGGAAACATAGTTGTTTTCCCTGGTGTGACGTTAAACATTGAACCGGGAGTCGAGGTCAGAGTGGCCTCCGATTCGCTTTCCGGAGGTGGTTATTATCTGGAATCCCGTGGCACCGTTAACATGATCGGTCAACCGGGATTTCCAATTCGATTCCGTTCCAACCAAGACACTACCACCGTTGGCGCCTGGCAGGGATTTCGTGTCAATAATGCTCAAGGCGGAGCAATAAATTTTGACTATGTCGACATTTCAAATGCAAATTCCACCTTCACTTATACCAGCACTCCTCCGCAATTCATCAGCTTGCACGGCTGTACTTTCAACTTCAATTATTACGGTATTGAGTCTTCATTAAGTCTTTCGTTAGACAGTTGCTCTTTCTACGGGAATTATTCGGCGATTGGTGGCTGGAGTATTTTTAATATTTCGCGTTGTACGTTTGATTCCAATGGTGCAGCGATGCCTGTTTATGTTTCCGACCTGGTAATTGATTCCTGTATTTTTACCAGAAACAACGTAGCAGTTTTTTTAAACAGTATACCGGTAACTGGAATGAGTATTACCAACACTACATTTAGTGATAATGGTTCCGCAATTAATAACCCGGGAAACGGCACTGTCACTAATTGTCGATTTGAAAACAACATCAATGGAATCGTTGATGCTGTTAATGCCCAGATTTCTAACAGTTATTTCAGCAATAACCAACAGGCTGTTCAGCTTGGCTTTGGCTCCAGTATTCAGGATTGTGATATCATCAACAATTCTATTGGCGTAGGCTTAGGTCCGTTAAGTTTCGGTCAACCAGTACCTGTAGTTTTGAATAACCGAATCTGCAATAACGATAGTATCAACGTTGAAAACCGCACGGATCTCAACTTGGTCCTTTCAACGAATTGCTTTTGCGAATCAGACTCTGCACTCATTGAAGCAAAAATTTATGATGGTTATGATGACATCACACGCGGGCTGATCAGCTACGCAATTTTTGATACCTCCTGCAGTACGGTATTGCGGTTGATCAATAAATTCCCGGGCACAACAAATATCTCAACACCAAGTAGAAAAGATCACGCTTTTTATCCGAATCCGGTGAGCGATCAACTTACTATCGAAAACACCGGAGATGTTACCTTACTTAATGTACTAGACGCTCTCGGAAATAACATTCTTGAATTTATTCCTGCTTCGGAAAAAACTTCACTTTCTCTGAACAGTCTTCCATCCGGTGTCTATTTTGTACGTATTCAATATTTAGACGGCGGATTACGTGTGCAACGAGTCGTAAAATTATAACAAGCTCATTGACCAATTGTAGTTAGAATAAAAGGCGATGTATTTCATAATCAATGAGCTTTTTTAGAAATACTAAAAACGACGGCCAGTAACCGTCGTTTTTCATTGCTGTCCTAGTATACAGGGAGAATAATTATTGTATTGATATTCTTCGGTTCTCCGTAATAATTCCTTGCGCATTGATGAACTGCACCAAATACGTTCCACTCACCCATTGAGGAGCAGTAAGCGAAATATTAGTAGTCGCTGTTGTGATCGGACTATTATAAATGGTTTGACCCAATGTGTTGATGATAGTAATGCTGTATCCGTTGAAATCATTAAAACTACCGCCACAATCAATCATAAGATTTTCACTGGCCGGGTTGGGATAAACGGAGACGTTTTTAGAAAGACTCACTGAATTGACCGAAGAAGAAAAAGAATACAGATTAGTAATTTCCGTTTGTGTAAGAGCGCGGGTCCAAATACCGATTTCGTCTAATTCCCCGTTAAAGTTATTGCCTCCGCCAGGAAGACCTCTTCCAAAATAGAAGGGAAGATTTACGGATAATGCGCCAGAAGGGGAACGTGATGCTAATGTTTGCAAAACTCCATTACGGAAAATAATCATCAAGCCGTTGTTATAAGTACACACATAATGATCCCACTCATTTAAAACGTGGGCACAGGTTGCCCATGTCCAAGCAGACTGCTGCTGATTTGCACCGAATTGGAAATTGCTGTTGCCTTGAATATTGGTAATGAAGTTTCCGGCGGTTGTACTTCCAGACATCAGCACCACGCCGGCACTATTCTGAGTCCGTTTGTTGATCCAGGCAGAAAATGTAAACTGTCCGGTTTCAGAGAAAGTAAAGCTCGGTGCGTTCAGCGTCATAACCGCACTCGCTCCGTCAAAGTCAAGCGCCGAGTTGGCATTACCAAAACGATCGGTGGTAAACATGGCTCCGGTATTTACTGGAGTATTTCCGTTACCACTCAAATCATTTACATTTCCATCAAATGAATACCAGGCTACGAGTCCGTTGGTAGGAACATTGGTAGGAACTTGTGCGTTAGCGTCAATTGATACAGCAAGCCAAACGCTGAAAACTACGAGGAATGTATAGATTTTCATGTTGTTGTTTTTACAAATATATTTAATTATTAAGTATGGAGTATTCCCCGCCTTATCTAAGGCGAAAATCACCTATAAGAATGTATTTGTGCTGGCTTTTATAATGGCGAACGACTTCATTCAATTACATATTGTAGTTCGTCTTGCATCGTTAGCGTCAGATACCGTAAAACTTCCTGGCATTGCTGACGAGTAGATCGAACTCCTCCATATTAGGAGTTTCGGGCGTTGCGCCTTCGATGAATGTGCCACCAACTACACCGATATCATTTACAGCTGAACCGGGCAACTGTTTAGGGAAGATGTAGAAAGAACGTTTAACCTCTTGCCCGGAAGTCGTTTTTCCCTTTGGAAAATAGACCAAAATCATTGATTGAAGATGCGCAGGAACCTGATCGCGCAGCATGATGAGATGACCTTGAACAGATACCATGTCCTTGTCTCCATTGAGAGAACCTGCGCCTAGGCCCGAGCAATCAAAAATGAGCGAAGAAGAAAGATCGGAATAACGTTCCACCTTGCGTTGTTCAAATTTTACTTTGTCTTTTAAGTAATCGTTTAACGATTGCATCATAATAGCCGTGTCCATGAATATCCCATCATCGTAAGAAACCATATTCCTCTTCGTGCCGTTCCCGAAGTCCAGTACCACATCTTTAGCGGATTGCATTACTTTACCTACATAGGGTTCAAGTCCTGATTCACTTCTATTCTCAAAGTATGCAGGCATTATGAGAGCACCTGAAGAAAAATGCGGTTGCTTTCCTGTAGCAACATCCGAATAGAAACGATAAGCATCAATTCCAATACGATCGATTACCGGCTGCATAGATGGATTGTTATCCATAGAAACAGGAGCCAATAGTCCGCCGGCATTGTGTGAAGTCAACCCATCGAAAGAAGATGCCACAACGGTTATATTCGTGTACCCGCGCAACGTCAGCTCATAGGCCGTGAATAATCCCATGACGCCCGCACCAATTACATTTACGGGAGCCGTTCGGGATGTTGACTTAGCATTTGAAGATGCTTCTGCTAAATCGACGACATATTTAGCGGAGCCCGGACCAAGCGTCCAGCCGCTACCGCCATGACCATAGTTGTGTGCAATGATTTTATCACCGATAGTTTCGATGCTCATGTTGGGTGATCCTCTGCGCATCGGACGGTAACACAATATTTGTTGTCCCAAGTAGGCAGTATCCAATCGAGGCGGAGTAATTTTCCGGACTTCAGGATCTTTGCCTGATTTCTTTTCGTTCTTAATGTTACACGCAGCTAGAGCAATGGCACCTGCGGTGGTAGCAATTGTTGCAAGGAATGTGCGTCGCGTATAAACCGAAGGGATGTGGGTGTTTTTCTTGTTTTTCATAAGTTACTTAACGGAAGCAAGATAACGAATTAAAGTAAACGATGTATTTCGCAATCTTATCTTATACACGTTTTTAGTACCGGTTTTTATAGTGGTTGCTGTCTATGCCGTCATACACTATTTATATAAATTTCTGTTTTCGCTTCGATTTTTGAAGCCTTCTATTTAACAATAATAAAATATTCCAGCGCAGAAGGATTTTGCTTTTCTTGTAATTGATTACTTTTAAATAATAATTGAATTAAATGATGTCAACCTTTTCGAAAAATAAATTCAATCTGGTTATTAGCGTTCTTTCACTACTTGTCGTTTCGGTTATTGATGAATATACCTATTGCCATGGAATTGTTCAACACAACAGTACTCTTTGGGTAGAGTGGGGCGCTTTGGTACTTTTGTCGTCCTTGCTTTCATTGCTAATTTGTTTGGTCTTTTTCCTTATAGGAAAGAAGTTAGCTTTTCTAAGCACACTAACCTACACGTCTTACTTTGTCTCAGCGATGTTACTTATAATAATTTTTCTTTCAGACACACCTGCGGAATGCTGTTAAGGTAATAGGTAAATGGGGTTGTTGTAATTTCAAGTTGCTACGAATATGAAGCACAGCACCCGCACCCTTCGACAAGCTCAGGGTGCGACGGGGTGGTGTGTGAAACGGAAAAGGCTAGAGCTGGCGGATGAAATTTGAAAATAGAAAAAGTGGTTTAAATGCAGAATTAAGAATTCGAAATGCTTTGCCCTGATTCACATTCGGATTATTGAAATGGCCTGTCAAAGGGCGAATGTGTTAAGTGTAAAAAAAGAATTGGTGTATGTGAACTGAATTTTTCTGTGTAATTATACTGATTCTTGCGCTCGAACTAGAGCTCCCACCTCTTTGACGAAAGATCTAGATACAAAGCCAAAATTGAATAGGTAATAAGTAAAAGTTAAGACCTTGGACTTCTTTTATAGTTGCGAGCCGTAACAACTGGTTATTTATATTCCTCAATAATATTTTTCAAGTCGCCAGGAATCTCCATTCTTTTCAATGGAGAAACATTTACGCCGCCTGTGTTACCGACAGGCACTTCTCCGACAAACGATTTAACACCACCAATAAGTAAACGAGGTATTTGACCAATTATTTCTCTAATGTCTTTTATCTTAATTCCGAAAAGCAACATTTTCCAATGAACAAGTGTGTGATGATATGGATATGGCTGGCCCAGAATATGTGCTCTCTCGAGATGATGCCAGCTAGTTCTGTAATCATGATTCAAAAAATAGATCTTGGCATTTTCTAGTTCTTTACTAAAAAATGGTTTAAGTTTTTCTGGCATTGATGTGTGTATCTTCATCCTGAAATAAATCAATAACAAAGTTATATATCGGTAAAAGTAAAATATTTTTAGATTTGATATTAGCAAGATTACGCCGGAAACATACATCAGTTAATAATCCTTTTTAAAAAAATGAGATGAAATTATATGGGATTAATAATTCTGCAAGAGAGTTATAATAGATTTAGGTCTATACTATGCTTTAAATTAGAGTTTAAACTACCGGTTAAGAGATCATGTAATTTGTTTTAACACACTTCTCGACTCACGTAGCATCAGACTCAATGTTTTTTTACCCGGATTTGTCTTGAAATAATATTCCCGGCGCATCGCATCTTCTTTACTGCGATGAAACTCGCAATAAATTACAATAGATGGTCGTCGTGGAGCGGTACTCTTTGTTTTTCCATCCCGATGTTCGGTCATACGTCGAGTGAAATTAGATGTATAACTAATATATAATTTATGGTCTTTCAAACTCAAGAGCACATACACACAAAATCCGGGTAACTGCATTCCGTTAATTTCCATGCAAGACAAAAATAGTGCCGGTGGTGGAAGTGCCGGTTTACTATAAGAGGAAAAGTTCTGTGAAGTACATTGCTGCGCAATGACTTCACAGATTATTTCGTAGCAATGTACTTCACAGCTTATTTCGAAGCAATGTACTTCACAGTTTATTGTGCAGCAAGATATGTTGGTGCTATTGTGAAGTTGTTGCGAAGCAATATACTTCAGAAAAAAAGGCCACCGTTTCGGGTGGCCTTCTATTGGAATCCGCCGTAAAGTACAAAACTCGCGATGCTCGTTTTGACTTTGCGGCGGTAAAGTGAACCGAAGGTTCCACTTTACCGCTCCCCCTCCTGGGCTCGAACCAGGGACCCTCTGATTAACAGTCAGATGCTCTAACCAGCTGAGCTAAGGAGGAATGTTCCTTCTCACTGCCCTTGCAGGGAGAAGATCCACCCTCTTTCGTTTCAGCCATCCGTCGAAACAGGCGTTTCGGCAGACTAAAGCATGCAGAAATGAGGTGTTTAGGGGCGACAAAAGTACAAAACGTATGTGAATTTCCAATATCTTCGCCAAAAATCTTCAAAAAATGAGCCTCGTAGTCGTAGGAACCGTCGCTTTTGACGCCATCGAAACTCCTTTCGGAAAAACGGATAAAATCATCGGCGGCGCAGCCACCTATTCCGGCACTTCCGCCTCTTATTTCACTAAAAACATCAAACTGGTGTCCGTCGTCGGCGACGATTTCCCTACGGATATGATCGACCAGTTTGGTAAAATGGGTATGTCTACCGAAGGTCTTCAGGTGAAAAACGGCCAAAAAACGTTTTTTTGGGCTGGTCGATACCACGAAGACATGAACACCCGCGATACGCTGGATACCCAACTCAACGTTCTCCTCGACTTTGATCCGGTTATCCCTGAATCCTACCAGGACTGCGAATTCCTCATGCTTTCCAACCTAATGCCGCAATTGCAGCGCCAGGTCATCGAACGCCTTCACAAACGTCCACGCCTCATCGTCATGGACACCATGAACTTCTGGATGGAAACGCAATGGGACGAGCTGATGAAAACCATACAGCTGGTAGACGTGCTTACCGTGAATGATTCCGAAGCTCGCCAGCTTACCGGCGAATACTCACTTGTGAAAGCGGCACAAAAAATCCTCGCTATGGGTCCGCGTTACCTCATCATCAAGAAAGGCGAACACGGCGCTCTCCTTTTCCACGGCACCGAGGTGTTCTTCGCTCCTGCCCTTCCGCTGGAAGAAGTATTCGATCCAACCGGCGCAGGCGATACGTTTGCCGGTGGCTTCATCGGGCACATCGCACAAACACGCGACATCTCCTTCGACAGTATGAAACGTGCGGTTATCTACGGTTCTGCCATGGCATCGTTCTGCGTTGAAAAGTTTGGTCTCGAGCGTATGGTTAACCTTACTCCACAAGAAATCGAAACGCGTGTGCAGCAGTTTGTCGATCTCGTACAGTTTGATATTCAATTAGTGTAATTCTTTTTTTCGATGCAACGAATTGTTCTCTTCCTCCTCGCAGCACTGTCGCTTACAGCATGTTCAACGTTCCGTACGAGTACCGTACGTACTATGGATATCTATGGTCCCGGAGTTTTGCAAAAACCGGTAGTCGCTGATCTTACTGTATCTGAAACGCGCGCGCAAGGAACGGCGGAAGGACGCAAATCAAAAGGAGTCGAGAATCTTAAACAGTTAGCGGTGCTCGATGCGATTCGTAAATCGAAAGCCGATGTGCTCGTAGAACCAACGTTCGATATTACTACTGTTGGAAGAAAAGTTACCGTCACGACTTCTGGATTTCCCGCAACGTACACCAACTTCCACGCTATTAAAAGCGATGAAGTAGAAATGATGAAAGCCGGTGTATTGAAAAAAGCAGATATATATTCTAAAGACGAACCGAAAAAAGGTCGTCCGGGCCGCACGATCGCCATATCCTTCGGATCTGCCGTCACCCTGCTTTTGCTCGCGCTGGCTATACTTTAATTTCTGCTGCGCTCGACTTACCTTTTTATTTTCATCGATTAGTTAAAGAAGAGATTTGTTCTTCTACCGTTCAAAAATCACTTCCTCATTCGGCACACGGAAACGAGGTCCCCACACGCCGGCTTCTGTTCCTTTTCCTACTGAAATGATCATGTTGATCTCAGCACCGCGTGGTAATCCCAATGCGCGCTTGACACGCAACTCATCAAATCCTTCCATCGGGCAACTGTGAAATCCTTCGGCAGCAATAGACAACATAAATGTCTGCGCTGCCAATGCGCATGATTTGTGTACCATGATGCGTTGTCGCGCCCGACCGCCGCTGCGGAAAAACGGTCGCGTTAGTCCAACGAAAAAACTAATGGCGCTGCGCACAAATCCCATTACACCCAATGGATCTTGAAAATACAAGAGCGGCATCACCTTTCCATAATAGTCTAATCCTTTTTGCTGAATCGCACTCGGTGTTCCGTCAATCGTAGAAAGAATCTTTTCGCGGTTCCACGCAGCACGCTGTTTCCATTTATCGCGCCGCGTAACGAAAACCACCATTTGCTGAGCCGTCTTTGCCGCTTGCTGTCCCATGCACAATGGAACAAACTTTTCGCGTTCTGCTTTTGATTTCAGCCAATAGAATTCCCATAACTGCATGTTACTGCTGTTAGGCGATAATATCGCGCGGTCAAGACTTCTTCGGATGACGTCATCCGGCACCGGCACTTGTGGATCAAATTTTCTATTGGAACGACGAAATTCAACAATTGCCTGGAATTCGTTGGAATACATCAGAATTTTGGTTTTTGTAAAGTTACCGTTTAATGAAGGCTTTTTACAGCATGCGTCATAATTAGCGCTTTCAGTCGTATCTTTGCCGTTTGACACCGACCGAACCCGTGGAACCGCTCACAACACCTGAAGTCCGCACCGGCAAACAGCTGTATGATTATCAGTTGAATGCTATAGACGAGATTTTCAAGCGGCTGGAAAATCATCCGGCGAGGTACAACTTGCTTTATCAACTTCCAACCGGCGGCGGCAAGACAGTCATCTTCTCCGAGATCGCTAAGCGGTATATCCGGATGACCGGAAAAAAGGTGTTGATACTTACCCACCGTATCGAACTTTGCGCACAAACATCACAGATGCTCGATGAGTTTGGCATCAACAACAAAATCATCAACAGTGCGGTGAAGGAATTACCTGTACCTAACGACTACATGTGTTTTGTTGCAATGGTCGAGACGTTGAATAACCGACTGCGCGATAAAATTCTAGACCTCGATAATGTTGGATTGCTTATTATCGACGAAGCGCACTACAATTCTTTCGGCAAGCTCTTGCGCTTCTATGAAAAAGGCGTGCTGCTCGGCGTCACTGCAACACCACTTAGCTCGAACATAAATATCCGCATGCGCGACACGTACGATGAACTTATCGTAGGTGAATCCATTTCTTCTTTAATTGACAACGGATACCTCGCTCGCGCTACGACGTGGCATTACCAGGTTGGACTCACCTCGCTGAAGATTGGTATGAACGGTGATTATACCGTAAGTTCTTCGGAGCGGCTTTACAACAATTTTGCGATGCAGGATAAACTGCTCAGTGCTTATAAAGAAAAAAGCTTGGGCAAGAAAACGCTGATCTTCAATAACGGTATCGCTACTTCACAATATGTGTATGCGACGTTTCAGGAAGCGGGATTCAACATTCGTCATTTGGATCATAAACACTCCGCTAAAGAACGGCGTGATATTTTAGATTGGTTTCACGAAACGCCTGATGCAATTCTTACCTCAGTAAGTATTCTCACCACCGGTTTCGACGAACCAACGGTGGAAAGCATCATTCTCAATCGTGCGACTCGCTCGCTCACTCTTTATTTTCAGATGATTGGTCGAGGCTCGCGTGTATTGCCGAAAAAGAAAGAATTCACTGTCATTGATCTTGGCAACAATCTCAATCGCTTTGGACTTTGGGATGGTCCGGTAGACTGGCACGGTATCTTCCGTAATCCGGAAGCGTATCTCGCATCCATCATGAGTGATGAAGAGATTGAACGTAATTACCGGTATACGATGCCGGAAGAATTGCGGCAACGTTTTTCCAAGTCGGCGCAGATTGATTTTGATGTGATGGAAGAACACAACATTGCGCTTGCGAATCTGGAGCGACCAAAAGTTGTTATTGAACGATCACTGGATCAGCACATCACCATTTGTCGCGAGAACAGTGAAACCACTGCAGAAGCATTAGAGCTCGCCGACTTGTTGAAAGAGGAAATTCACTATCGCATTCGTGGTTATGCAGGTTGTCTGCGAAAAACTTCCGAGAGTTATGTCAAGTGGCTGCAGGAAGATTATACGCGCCGATTGAAGTTCGCTCTGATTCGTAGGAACTACGACGAAAACGAGTTGGAGCAAGGAGCGGAATAAAAATTCAAATTATTTTTTCACGTCTTTAACACAACGGAAACCAAGATGATTGGTACCGGTGAGCCAATCGCCTTTTCCGCGCGTTCCAACAATATAGCGCGAACAATATTGGTCCGAACAAAGAAACGACCCTCCCCGGTGTACTTTTTTCTTTATCATGGGTTCAGCTGGATCATTACTGTCTGCAGGACCTTTCGGATTATCCACCACCTGATTTACCGGAAGTGTTACATAATAATCTGCGCGGTACCAGTCGGAACACCACTCCCAAACATTTCCTGACATATCGTACAGGCCGTAACCATTAGGGCGATATTGTTTCACCGGTGCTAAGCCGCGATGTCCGTCTTTAGCAAGATCATTTACAGGAAATGTGCCTTGAAATGTATTGGCCATAAAGGTGTCGCCCGACGTAAATTCATTTCCCCATGGATATTTTTGTCCCGTCAAACCACCACGTGCTGCAAACTCCCACTCTGCTTCTGTTGGCAATCGTTTGCCCGCCCAGTTGGCGTACGCAACCGCATCTTCCCAGGCGATATGAACAACCGGATAATTTTCTTTTCCTTTAATTGAACTGCCGGAGCCTGAGGGCTGCCGCCAATCAGCACCGGAACGAAATTCCCACCACTGAAAATAATCATTCAGTGATGTTGCTTTTGCCGGCGGCGTGAAAACTACTGAGCCGGCGAATAATGAATCGGGGGTGCCGGAAACAAACTCATCCTGTGCTGGTGCTATCTCTGCCAATGTAACATAGCCGGTAGCAGCAACAAATTTTTGAAACTCCGCATTGGTGACTTCGTGATCGTCCATCCAAAATGAATTTACACGAACACGGTGAATCGGCTGAGCGTCGGCCGTAATTCCCGCTACACTACACATCGACTCGCACGCCACATCCGTTCCCATAGAAAATTCACCGCCGGGAATCCAAACCATTCCAATTGGATTTTCTACTATCGGTGAAGGAGAATCCTCTTTCGTTGGTAAAAATTCATTCGTTAACGCCATATTCTTAATGGTGCTTTTGTTATCATCCAACGACTTCGTAGAGGGCTTACATCCAAAAGAAAAGATGAAAAAAAGACATACTAATCGCCGGATGAATCTTGTAATTAACATGGTACAAAGTAAATTAAATGAGTGTTACAATTTTGGGTGCGATTCAAATAAAAATTCAACCATTTTTCTAGAATAGTTTTTCACTTTTTTTATTGAACAACTTTAAAATAATCGCATCTTTGGTCATACTAGAAACTGATTTAATTCTGTTCTTTTACCTTTTCTAATTACAAGCTATCTATATAAAATCACACCCGTAAATATGTTCTCAAAAATCACGAAATTATTTTTTCGACACGCGTTGCTCAGCGCGACATTATCTTTATCGTTAACGACAGTCTTTGGCCAGGCCGATCCTAAACAGGTTCGCAAAGAAACCTTCAAAGGACAAATTGATGTGGACGTGCGTAATTCCAAAGCGGACTGGGGCCCGTATACACCAAAGAAAGCGCCTAAAGACGCACCAAATATTCTTTTTGTTTTATACGATGATACCGGACTTGCGTCCTGGTCTCCTTACGGTGGCGCCATCAACATGCCTACGCTGGATAAACTGGCTAAGAACGGACTGATTTATACACAATGGCACACCACGGCGCTCTGCTCGCCTACTCGTTCAACGTTGTTGACAGGAAGAAACCACCACCTCACCGGTAATGCCGCTATTACCGAAGGCGCCAATGGTTTTCCAGGTGCACACGGACGCATTCCGGAGCAAACAGCAACAGTAGCTCAAGTTCTTCAAGACAATGGATGGAGTACTTTCTGGATTGGAAAAAACCACAACGTTCCTGAACAGGATGTATCTTCCGGCGGTAGCCGCAAACAATGGCCATTACAAATGGGCTTCGATCGTTTTTATGGATTCATCGGCGGTGAAACTAATCAGTGGTATCCTGATTTGATCGAAGACAACGGATTCATAGAAGCGCCTTATGGCCCGGAAGAAGGGTATCATCTTTCGAAAGACCTTGCCGACAAAGGCATTCAGTATATCCAAGATCAGAAAGCAACCAACCCAAGTAAGCCTTGGTTTATGTGGTTCTGTCCGGGCGCTAACCATGCTCCGCATCAAGCGCCGGAAGATTATATCGCAAAGTACAAAGGAAAATTTGACAACGGCTATGACGATTACCGTAAGTGGGTGCTTCCGCGTATGATTGAGCGCGGCATCGTACCACAAGGAACCGTACTCACCGATCTTAATCCGCTGCCACCAACTATTGCTGCCAAAGGCGATTATGTTCGTCCTTGGAAAGACCTCAACGAGGATGAGAAAAAACTTTTCGCTAGAATGGCGGAAGTGTATGCCGCGTTTTCTGAATACACCGATGCACAAGTTGGACGTATCGTAGATTATTTGGAGAAAACAGGACAGCTTGAAAACACGATTGTAATCTATGCAGCAGACAACGGCGCATCCGGTGAAGGCTCACCAAACGGATCGGTGAATGAAAATAAATTCTTTAACGGTTATCCGGATGAGCTTTCTGAAAACATGAAGTATCTTGATGTGCTTGGTGGTCCGGATACCTACGAACACTTCCCTACCGGCTGGGCGGCAGCGTTTTCGACTCCGTTCAAAATGTTTAAGCGTTACAGCGAATACGCCGGTGGTACGTGTGATCCACTGATTATCTCATGGCCAAAAGGAATTGCAGCACGAGGAGAAGTGCGAAATCAATATCATCACTCTACAGACATTGTTCCGACAATTCTTGATCTCTGCGGCTTACAAATGCCGAAGGTGTATAATGGCACTCCTCAGTATCCGCTTTCCGGTGTATCTATGCGCTATTCATTTACCGCTACGCCGGATGCGCCAACACAAAAACACCGTCAATACTACGCGATGCTGGGCACACGTGCCATTTGGGAAGATGGTTGGAAGGCCGTAGCCATGCACGTACCGCTGACCGGAAAAGGAAATTTTGATAAAGACGAATGGGAGTTGTACAACGTAAATGCCGATCGTTCTGAATCAAAAAATCTGGCCAAACAAAATCCTGAAAAATTACAGGCTATGATAAAGGCGTGGTACGAAGAGGCCGATAACAATCTCGTTCTGCCACTCGACGATCGCTCTGCTGTGGAGCAGCTTGGCATTGAACGACCATCTGAAGAAGAACCGCGTGAACGTTACATCTATTATCCACATACCGCACCGGTACCGGAAGGTGTCGCTGTAAATGTTCGTGGTCGCTCCTATAAAATACTTGCTGACGTAGAGGTAACAGATGTCAATGCTTCAGGTGTCATCTTTGCGCACGGTTCCCGCTTTGGCGGACATGCGTTATTCATCAAAAATAAAAAACTGTATTATGTATATAATTTCCTGGGAATAAAACCGGAGCAACAATTCATTTCATCGGTGGACATAACTCCGGGAAAACATACGTATGGTATGGAGTTCACTCGCGATTCAACCGGAAAAAACGGTGAACAGATTGGGATTACAAAACTTTATATGAACAGTAAAGTGGTAGCTTCTGGAACAATGCGCACACAGCCGGGTAAATTCACACTTTCCGGCGATGGACTTTGTGTTGGATACGATAGTGGCGATGCAGTAAGTGGTGATTATAAATCGCCGGGAGAATTCGAAGGTGGCCACATTCTTGGTGTTGGTGTGACCGTTGAAAAAACACAATATCTGGATCTGGAGAAGGAAGCAAAAACAAAATTCAGGGATTGATTTACTAACACGATTAAATATTTCTTAAAAACACATGGATTGCCAACTTTTCAGTTGGCAATCTTTTATTTAATGAATACCTGACATTGACCTCATGAAAAAGAAAACGCGCGGATTTACCGTATTGTTATTTTTATTGTGCAATCAGGCCGCTGGAGCCCGGGCGCAAGATTCAATGGTAAATACGACAACAATAACCGATACGATCATAATTCCGGCGGATCAGGCGCCGATGGCTGCTGATCCAATTCTAGCCAAGAAGTGGAATCAAATACGTACAAAGTACTTCCATCTAAATTTGGGGCTTGCGTTAATTCTGGACCATAACATTACTTCGCAAAACGAGAATAGCATTACACAGGTTGGAAAGATTGATCCGGCCACAGAGTTCCGTGGTCAGCGACTGATTTTATCCGGCAATCTATTGTTCTTCAAAAATCCATGGAGATATATGGTCAGTGCTAATTACAATGGACTCGATGCTCCACAAGACAGTAAAAAATTCAGTTTTATTGATTGGAACCTGGAAATCCCAATTGGAAAGCGTGGAGGTTGGATAACTGTTGGAAAGCAAAAAGAGGGCGTTGGTTATGAATATGTGGCTCCGGGAACACACCTGATGTTTATGGAGCGCGGCAGTCTTGTGCCTGCATTTGTTCGCCAGCGGAATATCGGCTTGCGCTACTCCAACAGTATTCTGAATCATCGTGCGACTTATACTGTCGGTCTTTTCAATAACTATTGGGAGACCAATAAATCATTTTCAGACAATGGGTCTCAAGTTACATTCCGCGCCACAGGATTACCACATTATCGTTCGGATGCTAATTTGCTTCACCTTGGTTTCGGTTATCGTTATTCAGAGGCCTCCTCCGGAAGTTTAAGTTACAAGGCAAAGCCGGAGGTAAACACCACACCATCATTCATCAATACCGGCACGTTCAGTGCATCAGCTTCCAATCTGTTGATGTTTGAAGCTATAAATGTCAGAGGGCCGTTTAGTATTATTGGTGAATACATGCAGAATTTCGTTCAAAGTAATGGAGAAACAATTTCGTTCACCTATTGGCAAGCAGGCGGTAGCTGGTTCATTACCGGTGAAAATCGTCGATACAATCGTAATAATGGAAATCAGGGAAAACTAATTCCTAAGAAGAATTTTTCGCTTAGTAATCACGGATGTTTCGGAGCACTGGAAGTTGATGTCCGTTTTACACACGCAGATCTTTCTGATGGACTTATTGCCGGAGGAACCTTCAATCGATTAAGTGGGGGATTCAGTTGGTATCCGAACGACCAGTTTCGCGTTTCTGTAAATTACGGAAATGGAAAACTGAATAAAGCAGGCCAAAAAGGTGATGCAGATTTCTGGCAGTTCCGCGTACAGTATGAATTATAATCGAATGATGTTTTCAAAAACACCGGAATCTTTTCGATTAAAACGAATACGCAATCTTAATCGCATAACGGAATGCCGGAAGTTTAATATCGGCCTCCAGGTTACGATCGCCGGTGCCCTTAAATTTGATATTTTCTAAATAAGGATCCAGAAATGCCAGATTGTTTTGGATGAGATTTTCTGCGTCCTTAAAAAAATCGTCCGGTAATACCTGGTTTTCATATAATTCGATTTTACCAGTACTGAATCCCGGTCCGGCGATTAAAAAATCAATGGAAAACTTTTTATAGACGGGTAATTTATAGCCAAACTCAAAACCAAAAGTGTTGGCAACAAGTTTCATATCAAGGTCAACAGGACTAACAACGCCGGTGGTTGAAGA
>JBEGUX010000119.1:0-11953 GCA_041178685.1 Bacteroidota bacterium | reverse complement strand
CGGCATTCTTTTTTCTTGTAAAAAAGACAGTGATAATGCCTATCAGCCTAAGCTAATCGTAAAACTTGTTGTTGATTCCACGCAAGTGCGCTTAGGAAATGTTGGAGATACGGTTGGTATTCCTGCAGGACATGCAGCGCAACATCCAAGATTTAATAAAATATCTGCTCATTATCTTGAGTTGGCCCCGAGTCCTTATACTTTACTGGGTCAAGGTGCTATACTTTATCATGCTCCGGAAACTTCAGTTGGAGGAACTACAGCAATCGACTTTAGCCGCTCTCGAGTTGTAGATCCTGGTGCTGTATTTATTGAAATTCCGTTGAATGAAGTGCCGTCAGGAAATTATGAATGGGTTCGTCTCTCGCTATCGTACCAGAATTATGATGTTGTCTATTATTATAACGGATTACCTTTAACAGGTACCATTTCCAGCTTTGTGGGATATAACACGTACCTCACTTCGTATTATGTCAATACCCAACAAGTAAATGTGAACGGAAATCGCCTACAAGGTTACTGGGGCTTTGAGACAAACGGTATCGTCACTTCAGGACAAGCCCCTCCCGGAGCCACAACTGTTCCTAATCCATTATTTAACACTTCGCCAATTCCTCAAGGATCATGCGTTGTCACCGGACAGTTCGCCACTCCACTGCAAATCACCGGTAACGAAACGGGAGACGTTACAGTGACTATGTCACTTTCCGTTAATAATAGTTTTGAATGGATCGACGCTAATGGAAATGGACTTTGGGATGCACAACCAGGTAGTGTCGAAAGTGTAGTGGACATGGGCTTGCGAGGTCTGATCCCCTCGCACAACCGTTGATTAGGGCGCAGAGCTAATTGTAGCGCCCGCTGATGATCATTGCATCGTATTATAGAGTGCCGAAGGAATACTATAAATAAATCCATCACGGTTGAATAGACCATTTTAAAAATGTATTTTCACGCTGTACTATGATCAACAGCGTAAAGAATTTTCTGAAAAAGCATTTGCTGATTTTTCGCGTGTGGGATAAATTTTCTCCGGCGGCACAGGCTGCGCAACGTCAGTTGTTTTTATATTATCAGGAACGCGTTGCCTCTGGTAATCCCCCTGCACTGACTGATACCGGCCTGAAAGTATTTTCCCAGCATGAAGAAGACGGCTTACTGTTATTCATCTTCTCCACAATAGGTATGGGCGGTAAACGCTTCGTAGAAATTGGATCCAACGATGGCGTTAACAGTAATTGTGCGAATCTCGTTTTAAATTTCGGCTGGTACGGTTTATTCATCGATGGGGATAAGACCGCCGTGGAGCGTGGTGAAAAATTCTACAAACGATATCCTGATCCATGGGCTTACCATCCTAAATTCCTTTGCACTAAAGTTACGCGTGAAAATGTGAATCAACTGATCGGAGATGCTGGCTTTCAAGGTGAAATCGATTTGCTCTCGATTGATCTGGATGGTTACGATTATTGGATTTGGGATGCGTTAGAAGTGGTTGCTCCACGTGTTGTCATCATTGAAACGCACGTCGAATTCGGTTTAAATAATATTGTTGTCCCCTACGATGCGAATTATTCATTCCCCGGTAAACATCCTGTATACCACGGCGCATCGCCTGTTGCGATGACCAGGATGGCGAAGCGCAAAGGCTACAGATTAGTCGGGGCTAACGAATACGGACATAACCTTATCTTCATTAAAGATTCGTTAAATGTTGATCTTATTCCGGAAGTAAGGGTGGAGACTTTATTGACTCACCCCTCTGCTACCGAGAGTTTTAAAGATTTCGAACCGATAAAAGACTGGGAGTATCTTGAAGGGTAATTGATTAAAAAATGGGAGACTATTATTAAAACTTTTTATGATCCTCCGGCTCTGTTTCATCTTCGTATTGTTCTTAGTCAGCCGGGCGATGGTTTTCGCCAGTATATTCACATTTTATTCGCCTAATGGTCAAGTAGGGGTTTCATTACTTTCGAAAGACAGCGAGTATTATTATACGGCAGCGTATGGTCAGGATACTATTTTCAAACCCTCTTCACTTGGACTTATTCTTGGCGGTAATGATAGCCTGAATCGTTTTAGAATCACATCCATTGATTCATCAATAACCTTCAACGAATGGGAGCCACGCTACGGCACATCGTCAAGAATCACTGAGCATTATCGTCTTGTACGTTTCCATTTACAATCTATTCCCAAACAACAAAATCTTGTTGTAGAGTTCAGAGTTTACAACGATGGATTCGGCTTTCGCTATGTGATGCCTGATTCGGCTAAGAAAATCGAGGTGCTGAAAGAGTTGACTTCGTTTAATTTTTTTCGGAACGCTACATGCTGGTGGTCGTGGGCAGATTATAACACCTATGAAAAGCTATATCAGCGAACAGCTTTATCCGAAGCGCCGCATGTTGCAACTCCTTTTACGGTGCAATTTGATTCCGGACTCTGCGTAAGCATTCATGAGGCTTCCATAGATCAATACACAAGTATGACGCTTCGAAAGTCGGCGAACGATTCGCTATCATTCAACGTTAATCTTGTTCCATGGTCGGATGGTGTTGCGGTCAAAACTACTTCACCAATGGTAACTCCGTGGCGCGTTGTTTTCATCGCACCCCATCCGGCACAGTTGATTTCTTCCAATTTACTACTCAATCTAAACTCGCCGCCGTCCGGAGATTTTGCATTTGTAAAGCCGATCCGATATATCGGAATATGGTGGGATATGCATCTTGGTTTAACGACCTGGAAGCACGAAGGTGGTCGACATGGAGCAACAACAGAAAAAACGAAAGCGTATATTGATTTTGCGGCTGCACACGGCATAGAAGGGGTGCTTGTTGAAGGCTGGAATACAGGTTGGGAGCGTTGGGGAGAAAAAAATGCTTTTGATTTTACTACACCTTACCCGGATTTTAATCTGGAAGAAATTGCACGCTATGCTAATACCCGTAATGTTCAATTGATTGGGCACCACGAAACCGGCGGAGATATTATTGCTTACGAAAGTCGTATGGATAGCGCATTCGCGTTATATAAACGATTGGGAATACATTACATTAAAACAGGATATGCCGGTCCGGTTAATCCATCATCAGAACATCATCACGGTCAATATATGATCAATCATTTTAACAGAGTGATGCGGCTTGCAGCAGACTATGAATTGATGCTCGATGTACATGAGCCAATAATTCCTTCGGGATTAAGTCGCACGTATCCTAATTTGATGACCTTCGAAGCGGTTCGTGGTATGGAGTGGAACGCCTGGAGTGAAGGTAATCCGCCTTCGCACACGTGTACGTTGCCGTTTACGCGGGGAATGGCTGGACCGATGGATTATACCCCTGGAATATTCGATATCAATGAGGATAATTTTGCAGCACAACGCGTTGCCTGGAACGGGTTAGATAAAGGAAATAATGCTGTGCATAGCACATTGTCCAACCAAATAGCTTTGATGATTGTCAATTACAGCCCAATGCAGATGGCTGCCGATCTTGTGGAGAATTACAATTCACATCCTGCATTTCATGTACTACAACAATTACCTTCTACGTGGGACGAGTCTCGTGTGATTGCAGCAACTATAGGTGAATATGTTGTAGTTGCACGTCGCTGGGGAACGACATGGTATATTGCCGGAATAACGAATGAGTATTCGCGTGAGATTTCAGTCTCGCTGGATTTTTTAGATGATGCAATTGAGTATTCGTTGGAAGCCTGCTTGGATGCGCCATCTTCCAATTATACTACAGCGCCTGAATCGTATGCATTACAGTCAGGTAAAGTGAAATCAACCACACCATTTACTTTTTGGATGGCGCCGGGTGGCGGTGGCGTAATTATTTTGCGTCGCTAACGCAACTACTATTTTATTTGTATGGGTTTATTTTTTTATTTCTTGATGGACATTTTATATTTGCGGCCATTATAAATGAAAACTTACGCTCGACATTTGCTAATTAAACGATCGCGCATTCCCGGTGCCGGCAAGGGTCTTTTCACAAAAGTGGAGATTCCGAAAGGCGGATGGGTTACCGAATACAAAGGAAAGTTACAGCCCTGGAAAGAAGTAAAAGACGAGGACGGATACAACGGTTACATCTTCAAGCTCAATAATTCCTGGGCGATAAACGGTTTGAATTATCGTTCATCATTTGGTCGCTATGCAAACGATGCCCGTGGAATTAATAGAGCCGAAGGTTGTCGCAATAATGCTGAATTCATCACTAAAGGCCGAAGATGTTTTATTGCAACAACGAGAAAATTAAAACCAGGAGAAGAGGTTTTTGTAGATTATGGTCAGGCGTATTGGCGATTAATACGACGCTTGCTAAAAGCTGGTGAAATTTAGCGTGATAAATTCATTATGGGTTGGACCAATTCGTATTAAAACGCAGTAGCACGTTTATCCTTTTTAGTTTTTAAATCATCCGGGAGCGAATCGACAATGCATTGTTGTAACGCTGTAAGTAATTTTTCTTTTACGAAATGTCGAAAGGTAACCAAACTGATTTCGCGGGAGGGTGCCGGCGACCGGAAACGGCGAAGGTTTTGTTGTTGTTTTTTGGTGAGTTCATTCGCAGCGAGCTCCGGTAAAATGGTAATTCCGGAATTTACATCGACCATTTTTATCAACGTTTCAAAGCTTCCCGTTTCAAACTCAAGCGTTAAACCGGAATCTTCTTTTTTCTTTAGCTCGCACAAGTTAATTACTTGCGAACGGAAGCAATGTCCTTCCTGAAGCATCCATAGATGGTTGACATCAATGTCAGACGCAAGCACATATTTTTTCTTTAGCACCATTTCTCCGTTTGATGCATAGACGGAAAAGGGCTCGAGAAAAAGCGGAATCTCATTTAAGTTGGACCTATGAAGAGGCGTTGCCAGCAAAGCGGCATCCAATTCCTGTGATTCCAGTCGGTAAATCAGTTCGGAAGTTTTTGCTTCGTTAATAATTAGTTTAACATCCGGATAACGACGTATAAATTGCTCAATAAACAGCGGAAGCAGGTAGGGAGCCAGCGTTGGAATTACACCAAGGCGCAACTCACCGGCAACAACGGCTTTCTCATCTTTAATGATTTCTCGAATCCGTTCGCTTTCTCTAAGAACGTATCGGGCTTGTGCTATGACTCTTACTCCGATTTCAGTTGGGATTACAGGCTGACGACTTCGGTCAAAAATCATCACTCCTAATTCCTCTTCTAATTTTTTAATCATACTGCTCAGCGTTGCTTGAGTGACAAAGCACTTTTCTGCTGCGGTACTGAAATGCCGGTAGGTGTCTACTGCAACTATGTAGTACAATTGTTGTATATTCATATAGATAAAATCAATATAAATATATAAAATATAGATTTGATAAATAAGTTTCTGTTTCGTTATTTAGCATTTGAATTTGATTACTAAGGATAGAAAGTCGGTTATTCCGCTTTTCTAAATTGTTTTAGGTAGATTAATCTTAGTCAGTCAGTTTTCGTGTGGAGCCTTGAAAGGCGCTTTTGGGAAACCAGTAGCGCCTTTCTCTTTTACATCCTTTACGACTCTTTTTGGCGTCAAACTTTTTATGGTTTAACGTGTTGTTAAAAGGATGAAACGCCGCAATAATATGCATCCCGCCGCCGTTACACACGGCACTTTTACGGCCTCGTATGCAGGACCTCAATCACTTTCTTTTGATTCCGGCTCAAAAACGGCCTATTCAAGAACAACTGTTCCCCATAATCCCTCGAAATTGGCTATATTTGTGAACGAACCTCCCAATATGGAAAACACGCCAGGAAACCTATTAAAGGGTATTATGCTACCGGAAGACCTCCGTAAATTGCCCGAGCGCGACCTGGAACAGGTGAGCCGTGAATTGCGTGATTTTATTATTGACGTTGTTTCTGTCAACGGTGGCCACTTTGGAGCTTCACTTGGTGTAGTAGAACTCACCGTTGCCTTACATTACGTTTTCAATACACCGTACGATCAACTCGTATGGGATGTTGGCCATCAGGCTTACGGACATAAAATTCTTACGGGCCGCCGCGATATTTTCCACACCAACCGAATTTATAAAGGCATCAGCGGCTTCCCCAAGCGAAGCGAAAGTGAATACGATACTTTTGGAGTAGGTCATTCATCAACTTCAATTTCTGCCGCACTTGGAATGGCGGTAGCTTCACGGCTTAAAGGGGAAACCGACCGACAGCATGTGGCGGTTATTGGCGATGGATCTATGACGGCCGGTCTCGCTTTCGAAGCGTTGAATCATGCAGGCGTAGAAAATTCCAACTTGTTGGTCGTACTCAACGACAACTGTATGAGTATCGACCCGAATGTGGGTGCTCTCAAAGAATATCTTACTGACATCACCACTTCTCATACTTACAATAAAGTAAAAGACGAAGTCTGGAAATTACTGGGTAAGATCTCTAAGTTCGGACCGAACGCACAGGAGATCGCAGCAAAAGTGGAAAACGGTATAAAGACGACGTTGCTCCAGCAAAGTAATCTTTTTGAATCATTACGCTTCCGCTATTTTGGTCCTGTCGATGGTCACGATGTGAATCGACTGGTCAAAGTGATGAAAGATCTTCGCGATATACCAGGCCCGAAAATTCTGCACGTACTGACCGTGAAAGGTAAAGGATATGAGTTGGCGGAAAAGGATCAGACCAAGTGGCATGCACCCGGTTTGTTTGATAAAATAACCGGCGAAATTTTTAAGCCGAAAGTGGAAACACCGCAACCTCCTAAATACCAAGATGTATTTGGTCATACGTTGGTAGAATTGGCGGAAAAGAATCCGAAAATCATTGGTGTAACTCCGGCAATGCCATCCGGCAGTTCGATGAATATCATGATGAAAGCAATGCCTGACCGTGCATTCGATGTTGGTATTGCTGAACAACACGCCGTCACGTTTTCTGCAGGAATGGCTACACAAGGCATGGTGCCTTTCTGCAATATTTACTCATCGTTTATGCAGCGTGCTTACGACCAGGTCGTGCATGACGTGGCGTTGCAAAATCTACATGTAGTATTTTGTCTGGATCGCGGAGGCCTTGCAGGAGCTGATGGACCAACGCACCATGGTGCCTTTGATATTGCGTACTTCCGCTGTATTCCAAACATGATCGTTTCAGCACCAATGAATGAGGAGGAACTGCGCGATCTCATGTATACCGCTCAGCTGCCGGAAACGAACGCTCCGTTCTCTATTCGTTATCCGCGAGGAAACGGCGTAATGATCGATTGGAAACAGCCGCTAAAGAAGTTACAGATTGGTAAAGGTCGGAAGATCAAAGATGGAGAAGAGGTAGCAATTCTTTCGTTTGGTCATCCCGGCAATTTTGTTGTTAAAGCATGTGCAGAATTGCAGGCGGAAGGATTTAACCCGGCGCATTACGACATACGTTTTGTGAAACCGTTGGACACTGATTTATTGCACGAAGTTTTTTCCAAATACAAGAAAATTATTACGGTGGAAGACGGCTGTATTCAGGGTGGCTTTGGAACAGCGGTAGCAGAGTTTATGCTCGATAATAATTACACCGCATCCATTACCCGACTTGGAATTCCGGATGAGTTCATTGAACACGGAGAGCAGAAAGAGTTGTATGCGGAGTGCCACTTTGATGTGGCAGCCATAAAACAATCCGTTCGCCAACTGGTGGGTGAAGGTGTGCTTGCCATAAAATAGACTATAATTGTACATTTCTACTATTTATTTGTATTTTATTGATTTTATAACATCAATTTAATCCAAAATCTCTACTTTTGGGAATATACCCGATAGGTATATCTAATTGATAATGAATAATAAATGTTTTAATTTTTACTTTTCACGAACTATTTTTTTACTGAGTTGGTTGATCACCTTCTCGGCTTCAAATCTATTCGCCTCTTCCACTGCAGAGATAATCGGTTTTCAAGAGGATAACTCGCAGCCTTCACCGGTTATCCGCACGGAGCAACAGCTTCAGCCTTTGATGGAGTATCGGGGAAATGATAATAACGGTGTTATCGTAAATGGTTCTGTTCAACGATCTCAGGCGGTTGTCCCGCCAACGAATGATGCGTGTGCATCGGCCACTTCGTTAGTCGTCAATGCCGGTTGTGTAAATGGAACGACCGATCAGGGGACCATTCAAACCGGCGAGCTAGCTCAGCCTTCCTGCGCTACTACAGCATTTACACAAACAGTATGGTATGCATTCACGGCAACATCTACCACCATGTTTGTGCAGTTAAATACAACAGGAACATATTACGGAACCGGTGCTACATGGTATCCCAACAACTGGGCAAGCGCAGTGTACCGCGCAGGCGCTAGTTGTCCTCCAACAGCTGCCAATCTTATTAATTGTCAGTACCACAGTTCTGTTGGAACCAGCGACGGTGTAATTGTCAATACGCTCTCCGGACTAACCATTGGCGCACGTTATCTTGTGCAGGTTGGATACGCACTTCCTACTGGTGGTGGCCCAAGCGGTGTAATCCCACAGTTTTGTATTAAGGTTGGAGATCAATTTACACCTGTGTGTAATCGTTGTGCTACTGCTTGTGGACCTGCATGCGGATTCTCAACTGCACCTACCGTAGCGCAAGTAACATCCAGCTGTCCTGCCTATAATCAAAATCCTTTTTTAGAAGGTAGCGTAGCGGATACACAGTGCTATACCTTTTTTGCAAGCAATACAACGGTTAGTTTTAATGTGATTCTTAACTCCACATGCGGCACAGGTAATGTGACCAATTTCACCTGGACACTTCATAACGCCGGATGTACACAAATTCAATCCGGTACACTTAGTAATCTAACTTTTAATAATCTTACAATTGGTCAGCGTTATACCTATTGTTATTCTTTTGCGGTTCCTGCCAGTTGCTATCATACCGCTTATTGGCCTTATTTCGTAGGTGCATCGCCGTTGCCAATTGAACTATCCGTATTTACAGCTACTGCAATTGATGGAAAAGTAAATGTGGAGTGGTCTACCGCAACGGAAATCAATAATGATTTCTTCACCATCGAACGCAGTCATGATGGTGAGACCTTTGAAATACTTCATACGCAAAAAGGAGCCGGCAATTCCAGTCAGGAATTGAATTATTCTTTTATCGATGAGAAACCTTTGCCGGGAATTTCCTATTACCGTTTGAAACAAACCGACTTCGATGGTACTTCATCTTATTCTGAAGTAGTGGCTGTAAAGTTGACGTCAGAAGCAACAGACTTCCGCCTCTATCCCAATCCGGCAAAAGGTAATGTGTCATTATTCTTTGCTTCCGAATTAAACGGTAATTGCAAGATTAAACTAGTCGATATAAGTGGACGTGAAGTTTTGTGCAAACAACTTTTGAATAATGCTCGTACCGCTGATACCACTTTAGACGTAAGAAGCTTACAAAGCGGTATCTATTATGTATCGGTCCAAACCGCTTCGGGCATTGCAACGCAGCGGTTAGTGCTCGAATAGTACGCTTTTCATTCGCCCCTTTCAGGGGTTAGTTTACCCTTTATTATCGTCGTTTACCAAGATTTTTTTCATTTCGGGGGTTTCAGGGTCATATTGTGGTTGTTCACCACTGCCTGATTTCGTTACGTCATGATTAAAAAACTCTACCCTCTTTTTATTTTCGTCTGCATTTTGGCCTCGCGAGGTGCAGTTTCTGCGCAATCAAACCAGCATCAGGAACTAGCCATCGCCACGGTTTCGGAAAAGACGGAATTAAATTCCAATACCAAAGCAGCTCCCGGTACTTACCAGTTTATTGTTGATCCAAAAGGATTGGATGAAGTATTCACTAACGATATTCTTGTTATCGCCGAACTACTGCGTCAGGACAATGAAACCGCATACCATAAGCTTTCACCTAATGTTACACTTAAAATTATTTCTCGTAAAGAAGTAGCAGAGCAAAGGTTTGTTGATGAGTTTTTGATTTTGAAAAATGAAAAATAACATGAGACTTTTTTACATTCTATTCTTGATTATATCTTCTTTAGCGGTTAATGGTCAGGTTGGAACTTCTGTTACCAATCCATACATTATTTATCCCGCTACTTCGTGCACCAACTCTTGTGGGGCTCAGTATTGTGGTAACATGCAATGCCCAACGGGTGATTGTGGTGCTTATGTTACGGCGGCGGGCTCTTCCGGTGGACTAAATCCCATATGTACAACGGATGACGAGGTAACACAAAAAGTAATTTGGCTGGATGTATACGCTACAACTACAAGTTTTACCATTAATAATGGTAGTCCTTATGTTGGAGGAGGTTCCGCTAATGCAAACCGCCGTGATTATACTGTTTATTCCGGATCAGTTGGCGCATTGACGCAAATAGCGTGTGGATCGGTTGCAGCCAATTCTGCGGCCACTATCACAGGACTAACTACAGGTGCTTGGTACAAAGTGATGATTTCTCCTTCATCTACCAATACCACAGCAAATGCAACCAACATATGCATCACGGCTCCGGTTGGTTACGCAGCTCCGGGTAACACCTGCGCTGCTGCCGTTTCGTTGACTACCAATGTGACCTACACGTATACCAATGCGGGATCAACTGCAGATGCATCCATCTGTTCCGGATCCGTGGAGAATAACACCTGGTATTCTTGGTGTGCACCCGCCAACTGGCCTGCCGGGCAACAAGCCTATATTAGTGTATTTAATCAGATCTGTAATACTAATCAAGGGCTACAACTTTCAGTATTTAATACGAGAGGTTCTTGTCCAACAGCGGCAACTGACCCAACGGTCATATGCCAAAATCCAGGAACACTAACACAATACTATTATCAATGGACGGCAGTGGCAAATACATGCTACCTTATTACACTAGATGGCTTTGCCGGAACAGCATGTCAGTACCGACTAACTGTTGGTTCTATTGTAGTATTACCTATAGAATTGGCTAAGTTCGATGCACGTAATGAAGGCAGTAAGGTGAAGTTAGAGTGGGCTACAGCTACTGAGGTGAACAATGATTTCTTTACCATAGAGCGTAGTAAAGATGGAAAATTATTTGAGCCGCTTCAGCTTGTTGATGGCGCAGGGAACTCCTCGATGACTATCAACTATTCAGTTTATGATGAAAAACCGCTCAGTGGAATCTCTTATTACCGAATCAAGCAAACGGATTTTGATGGTGCATTTTCTTATTCTGAAATGATCGCTGTTCGACGTAATAGCAACGGCACCGGACTTGCTTTATATCCCAATCCGGCAAATCAAGAAGTACAAATCGCCTTTGATGCTCAACGTGGGGAACAGCGTTCCTTGCGATTAGTAAATGCATTAGGTCAAGTTGTACTTTCGCATGAAATTTCCGGAGAAGAAGTGGCGCATCAATTTAACCTGGAGAATTTACCCGATGGCGTTTACAGCTTGTTTGTGGAAACCGCTGAGGGTACCGTTGCTGAGCGGCTCGTGAAACAACGCTAAAGGCTACGCGTGATCCATTCGGTAAATTTGTAACTTTGGAAAGAAACCGACGATAACCGTCGATAACTTTTCAATGGCCAACGTGCTCCGAAATCAATTTTCATTTTTCTTTCGTACTGTTCTCTACTTCTTGCTGCTGTTTGCAGTTTGGCGCGTAGTATTTTTAATCGTTAACCATTCAGAGGAAGCCGCTTCGTTTATACAAATTGCTCCGGCATTTCTTTATGGGTTACGGATAGATCTTTCGGCAATAGGCTATATCCTTCTTCCTGTTTTCACGCTGTCGATCATTTTTGCTTTTTCATCCGCTTCAGTTTTATCACGAATTGTCACGTATTACTTTCGTTCAATTGCTCTTCTTGCAACAACAGTTTTGTTAGGAAACGTGGTGATCTATCATTTCTGGGGCACCATGCTTAATTATCGGGCACTGACCTACCTCACCGACCCCAAAGAAGCAGTAGCTTCCGTATCAACGGTACAATTGATTCTTCTGCTG
>JBEGUX010000118.1:0-4063 GCA_041178685.1 Bacteroidota bacterium | reverse complement strand
GCTCTTCTACGTTGTCCAGCAGGCCAATGAGTTGTGGTACAGCTTTATGTTGATGATACGTACCAATCATACTTATTGCAAAAGCAACGACAGAGCTATTTTTAGAGTTCAGCCATCTGCTGAAATCGGGAATAGCAGAATCCGGCATTTTACGTAGCATCGTATAAATGGTAGCCTGATCCCATTCACTTAGCCATTCGGTCTCCTTGTCCAGAAATGATAGTGGATCTGTGATGCTCAATTTCATTACCGTAACACGTGCTTCGTAGCGCAGAATCTCATTCTTACTTGAAATAAATGGAATTACTGCATCATATGCTTCTCGCAGATTCATTAATGCGATCTCCCGAAGACCTTTTGCCTTGATGTCCCATCGACGGTGTTGTAGTCGTATAATAGAATCTTTTGAAAGTCCTGAGGTGCGAAATAGTTCTTCCAGGCGGAGCGCAGTCTCACCGCTGAAATTTTCATGTAAGTGAATAATTTCCTGTATCAGCGTGTCCCGGTCAAATCGGTGAACGAGATCTTTTGTGTCGATGATAGTATAGTTTGGATCGTCGTCGTACAGCAGTGAGGAGAAAATAACCTGGTATTTCTTTTGAAGTGCAACCTTTCTGCTGGCTCGTTTGGTTTTTCTTATTCTGCTCGAAAGGATGATGAAAAGAAGGATGAGCACGATCGCTATAAAACTGAGTGTGATCGCAATCAGGACACGCAAGTGAAGCGGAAAGGCATAGATTGCCCTATCCATCTCTTCGGATGTATACTGAATATCTGTCCAGTTTATTTGAAGCAATCGTGTCAAGTTTCTGCTTACTTAATCTTAAAGTAATTATTTCGGATGGATATATTAAGCGACTTCCGACTAAGAAATATATTCTTGCTACTCGGATTTTTTCAATTCTGCAATTTCAATTTCGACATACTTTCTGCGATCCGCTATAAATGATTTGAGTCCCGGAATGAAATTACCGGGATCCAGAGGGTCACCAATAGTAGTGCTGATATTGGTATCGAAATCAGTATTTGAATACATCTTGTTGACATCAGCATAAACCGCTGTGCGGATTCGAAGGCTCAGACTGTCTACGCTTTTGTCAATTCGCTCCTGCTGGAGGTCGTTGCTAAGTAAATTCTCTACAATATTTAGATATCGCTTGCGAAGTATTTTATTCTTCATAATAGTCTTTTCCAGCAGAGGTCGTGGTCCTTTTGTTGGTACAGTATCAGGTGCAAAAACACTCATACGGGTGAGCTGTGGAAGGTTCATTATAGGATTCCATGCTGCAAAAGAATAGTTTCCATCTAAAGAGATCCAATTCCATTTTAAAGTTATGCTATCATGGTAGATGAAATAATTGTGCGGATAAAACATGTTATAGGCGTCAATATTTCCCAGCAGGTTGTTGATCGCCCAAGCTTTCATACATTTATCAATATCGAAGGAGCTTTCAAGTTTGCTTACATAATCTGCTTCTGACAAGGTGGTATCGTTAATTACCTTTATCAACTTTACCAGGTCTGACCAATTGTTTTTTGTTCGGTTGTTACGTAGAATATAGCGTTGGTAATATTTAGCAGGATCACTTCCATAATAAGCTAAATCAGCCATCGGTTCGCCTTGAAAAAGATTTCCCTTGGAATCATTAAATCGTGTCTCTAAAAAAACATCATCAATATTCTCTGTCAACAAGTAAAGCCCGATATATTTGTCGTTAACATAAAGCTTAGCATAAGTTGCACGCGGTGCCGGCAGCTTATTTCTTTTCATCAGATCCAGGTAAACTTTTTCCCGGATCATGGTGGGGTCTTTGAAATTATTATTGAGATTAATTTCTTTTAAGCCCTGGAAGTCCTGTCCTTTGATATAACGGTCGAATTTTATCCGAAAAGGTTTTTTCTTGCCGGGATAAAATTGGTAAGATGACTCTCCTTTGAATCGAACGCCACAAGAATATAAAGTTTTACCGTCGATAGTTACTGCGGCTTGCATGTAATAGGGCTTCTCTAGAGAATCCTGTAGTTTTTTGTAAATGATTAAAGAGTCCCAGTAATTGCATTCGATGAAGCTAATTTTTACAGTATGAATGGAGTCTTTTTCAAAAAAAGATTTTCCATAATCCTTCTTGCTTTTCTTTTCTGCGGTCGATGACGCTGTGCTTTTATTACCGGATGCTATTGGCGTAGATTGGCTAATTGCATCCAGAGGAAGGGTGAAAATACAGCCTGCCAACAAAAGCAATGGGATGAATAAATGACGTCTTTTCATGTTCTCAGAAACTTGTTTTGAGTTGAATCCCAATTGAAATACGCTGGTATACTTGGTCTTTCCGTAGTTCCTGTTGTGCATAATTGAGGTCTCCTTTGATAAAGAATCTGCCGAACGCTCTACGCTGTAATTCGAAGCCTACCTGCCACGTTTTTAATCGGGTGATAATTTGATTGATATATCGGCGATCATCAGGTGATTCGCCATAGCCTGTTCGGATTCCCAAATAATTATCAGCATCTCCGAGATATCGCCGAATTCTTAAAAAGTATGTTTCCGAGGATCTGCGAATAAAATTAGCATCAGTCAGCGTGTCGCGTTGGCGAGGTGTTACGAAAACACGTAATGAAATCCAGTAGTTCTTGTAGTAATTGGAAATACTACTTGTGAAAATAGTCGTTCCCTGTGTGAATTGGAGGTAGCGCAAACCACCTGATAGCTCAAATCCTGCCGGTAATTTTTGATAGATTTCGCCGCCGTAATTTTGTTTAGGGAAAATCCGTGAAGTGGATGTTCCCACTGTAAGATCGGCATAAGTTGTTCGGGTGAAGTGAACATAGCTTTCCACTTCGTATTGTATTCCCTGATACCCAAAACGGTCCGCTGCAGATCCGCGCATGATGAGCGAACCGAATTTAAAGGATCGTCCCATTTCAGCCTGTAAAAGTTGTTGCGGTTTAAAATCCCTGTCAAAAAAGTCGCCTTCGTATTGCACCTGAAAGCGATTATTCAATCGATCCATATCCAGCGCAATCATCATGTTCAATGCGTCCTTGTTCCCGGGATTGATGTCCAGCACTCTGCGAAGAGTGATAGCTGTTCCTTCCTTATCGTTTTTGCGTAATTGAACCTTTGCTTTTTTTAGTAATAATTCCTCTGAAGTAGGGTTGGAGCTTAAACCGAGTTTAAGATAATCCGCGGCCACATCATAATTACCAGACCAAATCTCCACATCAATCAATGCTGCAGTGGCTTCAAGGTCATTTTCTTTTTCGATCAACACACGACTTAATTCCGTGCGAGCATTGTCATACATCTTGTCCCAGGCATAGGTGCGGCCCAGATAAGTTCTTACTTCGTAATAATTAGGATTTCTTTCCAGGATCTTTAAGCAAATTCTTCGTGCCTGATCTGTATTGTCCGAGTTGCCCAGATTTCGGGCTTGCTTGAAAAGCGCGTCTATATCAGTTTTGTCCGTAATAACCACAGTGGTGTCACGGCCTTTATTTTGACCGTAACAGATGTTTGGCAAAAAATATGCCAGCATCGTAAATAAGCAGATGGTCAGGAATTTATACGTTGAGCCCACTGTACGCCAGTTGGTTAAAATTAAAGTGTAAATATTGTAAAAATGGAAAGAATAGGGCACCCGTTTACCCGGAAATCTTACAACAAACGGCGGTTGATTATTGAGCTTTCATCAGCAGTTTTTTCACCCTCACCGATAGCTCATTAGGGCTAAAAGGTTTAGTGATAAAATCGTCTGCACCCAGCTGAAATGCCTCTAGTACGGTTTTTTCCAACCCAATGGATGAAACGATAATAATTGGTGACTTTAACTTCATGACGGAACGTACTTGATGTACAATTTCAAGCCCTGTTAAGTAGGGCATCATAATGTCCGTTATTATTAAATCGGGTGAAGTGGACTTTATCTTTTCAATAGCTTCTTTGCCGTCATTAGCCAGAATAATCTCATATCCGTCCTTGATAAGTCGGAACTCAACCATTTTGAGCACCATCTCATCATCTTCACATACCAATATTTTCATACAGGAAGGGTAGTCGTTAATC
>JBEGUX010000117.1:0-9622 GCA_041178685.1 Bacteroidota bacterium | reverse complement strand
AAATCAACAGCTATCGTCGATAATGACAACAGTCGTTTGAATAACGGCAAGCGTGTATATCTGGAAAATTGCGCCTACTGTCACGGTAACGACGGTAAGAAAGGCTATCGTGGCGCACCGGATCTTTCCGGCGGTCGCAATGAAAGTTACATTCAACAAGTTGTGACGGATGGTAAGAAAGGTGATATTGGTGTAATGCCGGCTTACGCAGGTACCATCGAATTTAATGAGATTGCTGATGTCGCTTTATATGTTGCCTCCATGGGTAACACAACTACAGCACCAACTGCACAATAATTTCTTCTTGCTGTTTATTTGAACTGCTTTGCCTTCCAACGCTCCTTTTTCCACACGACCTGATCAGGAAACTGCTGTCCTGATCGGCATACAAATCAAAGGACAGCGCGAAGAGCAGCTCACCGAATACCTGGATGAGTTGGCATTTCTGGCAGAAACTGCCGGCGCTAAAACAGTCCGGCGCTTCACACAAAAGCTGGACTCGCCCGATTCTCGTACGTTTATTGGAAGTGGTAAGTTGAATGAAGTTCGCACTTATATTAAAGAGCACAAAATTGATTTGGCCATCTTTGACGATGAGCTGAGTGGATCACAAATCAAGAACATTGAAAAGGCACTCGAATGCCGTGTACTGGATAGAAGCAATCTGATCCTGGATATTTTTGCCAAACGGGCACGCTCAGCACAAGCGAAAGCACAAGTTGAGCTCGCACAGTATCAATATCTCCTTCCGCGACTGACACGTATGTGGACGCACCTGGAGAAACAACGTGGTGGAATTGGCATGCGCGGTCCGGGAGAATCAGAGATCGAAACTGACCGACGTATCATCCGTGATAAGTTAGCTAAACTCAAGGAGCAGCTGCGCACGATTGAAAAACAAAGTGCGACGCAACGAAAACAACGTGGCGACATGGTGCGCGTCGCGTTGGTGGGTTACACCAATGTGGGAAAGTCTACATTGATGAATTTGCTAAGTAAAAGCGAAGTCTTTGCCGAAAACAAACTCTTCGCTACGCTGGATACCACTGTACGTAAAATTGTTCTCGATAATGTTCCGTTTCTGTTATCGGATACAGTAGGTTTCATTCGTAAGCTACCGCATAATCTTATCGAGTCTTTTAAGTCGACGCTTGATGAAGTGCGTGAAGCAGATATTCTTATTCATGTGGTAGACATTTCACATCCACAATTCGAAGACCAGCTGAACGTGGTCAAAGAAACGTTGTCGGAATTGGGTGTCGCCGAAAAACCAACATTGCTGGTCTTTAATAAAGTAGACGCCTACTCTTTCGTGCAAAAGGAAGAAGATGATCTAACGCCGGCAACGGCTGAGAATTTATCGCTCGAAGAGCTCAAGAAAACATGGATGAATCAACTCGCCGGTGAGTGTGTATTCATTTCAGCGGCCAAACGCACCAATATCGATGAGTTACGCAAGCGACTGATGGACCAGGTGAAAGAAGTGCACTTCCGCCGCTATCCCAACTTGTTGTACAAGCCGGAAGCCGATAAGCAATAATAATTTTTACTGCTGAGATCAGCGTACGATGCTAAATTGGCGGGCAACCAGGCTGCGCTCATCACCATCGATCAGTTGCATCAGGTAATTTCCTTGCGGCAAAGCTGCCACGTCAAACGCTGCGGCTGAATTGTCCAGCAGTTGTTCATCGATCAGCTTTCCGTTCGTATCTAACACACGTGCTTTAACTCCCAATTTTTTGTCGCTGAACTCAGCACGTACCCGAACAGTAGTTGATGCAGGAGAAGGGAAAACGTCAAACGACTTCACAGTAGCAGCAAGATCGTCAACATTGATGGTGCCCTCAAAAGACAAGTCGTCAACAAAAAGAACAGAACCGAGAGCAAGAGTAGGATCGTTGATACCACGGCTAGACTGAATAAGTATGAGACAAGTATCAGGGTTGTTTACCCAATCACGATATTGAAAATTGAGGGATACTGGAGTATAAACTGCCAAAGCCTGATCAATGGTGTCGGATACAAATGCGATAGTGTCGCGAGTTCCTGCCGCTACGTTGCTACGCAATAAAGCGACGGTGATAATCGCTGCATCCGTTGAGGCTGCCGGCTGATATTTGATTTTTGCTTTAAACTTTTCAGAGCGTACTGCTGTTGGTGATCCACCGGAAATAGAATACGAACTGATAGTAGCTGAAATAGTACCATTTGTCAAAACTCCCGGTCCACGAACGGCACCAAATATAGGAAGAACAACCTCCGACGAAATCAATTTAACGGCATATGTTCCAGCTGCTGCATCCAAATCTTGCAACGCAGAATGAACAGTATTGCCACTTAGTTGCATCGTGATACTATCTGTGGTAGTCCAAAATTCCGGGCGGCTGCCGGCTGCAGAATATTGCACCCAACTTTCGAAACTGCTGTTAGGAATTGTTTGTGCAAAGGATACTGCAGACAGTAAAAAGAAAGAGAATAGAGCGATGTGCTTTTTCATTGGTTGGTTTCTTTATCTACTCAAAAATAGGTAAAATGCTGATTGTCCGGAAATGTCAATGAAGGAAAAGAGGTAAGCCGTGTAAATAGAAGGTTAAATATACACGCTATAATCAGCCGCCGGTACCAACTTTCAGTCGGGTACCAACTTTAAGGTCGTTGGAATTAAGTTTGTTGATTTCCTTGATCTTCTCAACTGTCAGACCTTCGTAGCGCTGAGCTATTTTCCAAAGCGTATCACCGGGAGCAACAACATGGTACAACGTTCCAGGATCCTGAATACGATTGTTAATAGTTACAGTCATTACCGGAGAAACGGCAACCGCTTGTGAAGTAGAATCATTTGCTGCTAATGCAGTGCTGTCAAATACCGTGGCTGAAGTATCCGCCTGCTTAGACTTTGCTACTACAGCAACAGGTTCTACTTTTTTAGGCACATTGACATACACTTTTAATTGCTGTCCGGCCTGCAGACGGGTTGAACGAAGATTGTTCCACCGCTTCAAATCGTTGACGGAACAATTGTACTTGTTGGCAATCACCAACAGGTGTTCCCCTTTTTTTACGCGGTGTGTCTTACGCACCTGTTCATTCACATAAGTAGCATTATCAGCCACTTCCTGCTGTTGCTCCTCTAACTGAATTACCGGCTGAATGAGCGTTGCCTCATTAGCCAGGTATTGATTCATTCGGTTGGTAGGCATACGTAGCGCATTAGCCGTTTCACTTTCCGGAATGATGCCACGCTTGTATACCGGATTGAGATACGACAACACTTCATACGGTACATTGATGGCTGCAGCAACCTGACGAAGGTCGAGGCGATGATTCACCATCACGGTATCCACTTCAAAATAATTCACAAGTGGATCAACGGCGTTGAGGTTATGTTCAACGGTATAATTCATCAGGTAAGTAACGGCAACAAAAGCAGGAACATATCCACGTGTTTCACGAGGGAGATACGGACTGATTTCCCAGAACGTACGTTTGCCTCCTGAACGGGCAATGGCGCGGTTAACGTTGCCCGGCCCACAATTGTATGAAGCAATTACCAGCAGCCAGTCGTTGTAGATAGCGTACATGTCTTTGAAATACTGACAGGCCGCATAAGTCGATTTAACCGGATCGCGACGATCGTCGGTATAGGAATTCACTTGCAATCCATACATTTTTCCGGTAGCCAGCATGAACTGCCAAAGGCCGGTAGCACCAACAGGAGATACAGCGACAGGATTCAACGCACTTTCAACAACCGAAAGATATTTGAACTCCAATGGTAATTGTTGCTGATCAAGGATTTGTTCGTACAATGGAAAGTAGAGCTGCGCCAAACCCATCACCCGTTCTGTCAATGCTCGCTTCTGAATACCATAAAGGTTGATGTATTGCTTTACTTCATCATTGAAAGTCAAAGGAATCGGCGATTGAATTTTTTCAATCCGCTTACTATAAATATCATCGGAATACGAAGGAATCTCCTTTTCTCCGAAACATGAAATCATCGGATTAGGAGAACAAAGTCGCTGGATATAGCACTGAGAAACCAAACTATCCAGGGTGGCAACAATCGGATCGTAGGTGATCTGGACTGCTGTTGAATCAGCAGCTGTAGCGGATTGGAACGAAATGGCCAGGCCAAAGAGAATGGCGGCAATTCGTGCCGAAAAACGTGCTTTTTTAATCAACTGCGAAATCATTGGTAAGTATCAGAAGGTAACGACTGTTACGGGTGGCAAAATTAATGTATTGAGGCTTGATTATTATGTATCTACGATGAAGTTACGGGAATTGATAGGTGCATTTGGAGTCATTTATTGCAGGTTCTCCACTATATTTTAGGACATCGCAATAGCTTGTAAATGTGTTTTTTACAAATTATTGGGTTTTTGATGCCGTAATTTACTTCGATTTGTCACATGTTGGATTCCCAAAATAAAATCAGTCTACCACCTAAAAGCCCTGTTTCGTGGAGTTTAGGGGTTGGTTTACCGAATAACTTGGACAACGGCTTTTTGAAAGGTTTTATTTGTGCTCGTTCACCAAAATCCGGTGTACCGTGTGCTCTCTGCACTGAAATTATCGTTTGCCTTGTTTCTGCTTGCTCTGCAAGCTAACGGAATACTGCTTTCCGGTATCTCAAAACATGTTCAAGGTTCTGACGGCTTTGCCGGTAGATTTCTTGTGGTTGGAGTAATGGAGTATGTAAATCGTTGTAAATGCTGAAACTGGGACGTTTGGAAAATGCCAAAAGCAAAGTATGCTATCAATACGGAAGAAGAACGAATGGGCTGCGAAGAAATCACACAGCATCTGAACAAGATCGCGACGCTTTACCTTAAAGACAATAAGCGAAAGGTAGGGTGGCTTTACATTGATAAAAAGTACGCAGCGGAAGACGAGGTAGAAGAAATTTATTTCATCAGCGTACAAAAGGGAAGAAAACTCATCTATGCACTGGAGACCGGCGATACAAAGGCGCTGGAACCGTTTAGCGAAGTAATTTCAATAGATGATATTGAACGGATTCGATCTACTAAGTGATCGATTCTTTATAATTACTCAGGCTTTTTATCCGACTCGCCATTCTTGGCGTCCTTGAATTCCCGGATCCCTTTACCTAATCCGCGCGCAAGTTCAGGAATGCGCTTGCCGCCGAAAAAAATCAGCAAAACCACGACCACGAGAATGATTTCGGCTGTTCCGAAACCGCCGAGAAATCCCAAAAGAACTGTGTTTAACATCTGGATGGTAATTGATTAGGAAACAAAGGTAACATTTCCTACGAAAACGTACTATCGGGCTGCCAGCCAGGCTTCGGGATTCATTTTTACGGATCCTTTCCAAATTTCAAGGTGTACTTCCGATTTTCCCTCCGTTTCACCTTCCATAATGGTGCCTATTATTTGTTTGGTGGAAACATGATCACCGGCTTTAACGGACACGCTTTCCAGGTTGGAGTATAAGGTGAAGTATTCACCGTGTTGAATTAACACAGCGTATTTGTCAACGACCATCAATACGCGAGTTACCTTTCCTTCAAATACAGCTCGCGCTTTTGCGCCGGCAGAGGAGGCGATATTCACGCCGTTATTGTTGACCGTGACGTCGCGGTATACCGGATGAGTATGTTTACCAAAAGAACCGCTGATTATTCCTTTTTCTACAGGCCAAGGTAATCGTCCGCGATTCGATTCAAAATCATTGCTTAAGCGTATAGCTTCCGGAGTATGGGAAAGTACGTAAGGTGTGCTTGACTTTTCTGTCTTTGACGGAATATTTTTGCTGGTACTCGCAGTGGCAGAACTGCCGGACTGTTTACGGTTTTGCGCGCGAGCCAACTCAATTTCACGGCGAATTATCTCTTCAATTCGTGCAGAAAGTTGTTGCTCCTGACTTTGTTTTTTCTTCAAATCAGCACGGAGCTTTTTCTCCTTGCTCGAGAGCTTATTGAGCATCACTACCTGCTCACGCTTCTCTTTGTCCAAATCTTTTTTCTCTTTCTCTTTGTTGGCCAGTAACTCGGTTTTGTCTTCACGTTCTTCCTGGAGCTTCCGCTTTTTTCCTGTAAGAGTTTCCTGAGTAGCAACAATAAGCTCACGCTGACGCACACGATATGCACTCAAACTTTGCAAGTACTTTATACGCTTGAACGCCTGCTGCATATCCTCCGCAGCGAAGATGTAACTCAACTGCGTCATTGATCCCTGGTTTTTGTATGCTGAAACCAGCATCTCTGCGTATTGCGCCTTCAAAGCAGTCAATCGACGATTCAACGAGTCTATGGTCACCGACATCGTACTGATCTCTCCCTCAACGGCATCAATTTCGACATTGATGGTTTGAATCAACTCTTTGCGATAATTGATTTTCTTATTGAGTGTAACCAGCTGGTTCAACGAGGTGGACTTGTTTTTCCGCGTTTGCTTAAGCAGCTGATTGGTGTGCTCGATGTCTTTGTGAAGCTGCGCCTTCTTCCTCTCCAGCTCCTTCTTTGATTGTGAAAAGGCTGGAATACTTGCCAAAAAGAATGAAATGACAATCAAAAAAACGGGCAGTAGTAATCCGTTCGGACGATTCCAAATGGATAAAATGCGTTTTTCTGATGAAAATAAGGACATCTGTGTTCTTTGAACGTAATATTCGTACCGAAAATTTTAACGGAAAGAGGGAAAAAAAGTTCCACCGAAGTTTCGGATAGCTATGAAATAGTGGAATCACTTCCGATCGTACTTATCCGGAATAGTAAATGGCATTGTCAGCGACTCTTCGTTCGTCACTTTAGAATAAGACACTTTCATAATTACCGGTGTGCCGGAAAAAAAGGTGACGACAATATTCCGGGGGAAAAGAAAATCATTGATGGCCATGAACTCGCTATACGAAGCTTCTACCCAACGGTCTAGCTTCTCGTCGGTAATCCTTGACTTTACAATCCGGTAATTACCATCAATCCAGAAATCCTGAATTACTGTTCGTGAGGGATCCTTCTCCTCCATCGCGCGGCGTGCCTGTCGCTTATTCAATGTGCTTAATATCGCGTAAGGCTGCTCTTCGTAATACGAACGTATCCGTTCGTTGCGTTGGTACGAAAAATAATTGCCCAAGACCACCGATTGTATCATCTCAAAATCGATAGGCGTCCGGAGCATCTCCCCCAAGTAATCGTAACTGCGCACTTTCCACTCTTTATGTACGCGATCCATCAACACCAGACTATCGCGATTGATGAGCACACGCGCCGCCTCTATGCCCAACAACGGCGTGATCGAAATCCAGATCGCACTATCTTTTCGCATCCGTAAATTAATGTCGAAAGAATTGGTTTCACCGCTTTTGTCGGTATAATCCACCTGGGCCTTGGCAGACAACCATTCGAAATCAAATTGCCTTGAAAGAACGCTGTCAAAAACTTCATTCACAACAGTTCCCTTAGCCGTGACAGCAGGCGGTGGCGTTGCAGCAGCGGGTTTGGAAACTTTACAAGAGTTTCCCAAAAACCAAACGCCTACTCCTAAAAGCATCAAGATGGTTCGAGTTATGGAATGACGCGACTTCAATCGTCTTTTCATTACTCGACAAATTTTTTCTGCAATATTTTTTGATCGAGCTGATCCGAAGTCCCTTCACCGGCATTTTTTGCCCGTTGCCAGTATTCCAATGCTTGTTGTGTATCACCCAGTTTGTACAACACGTCGCCGTAATGCTCCAGCACCGCTGCGCTATTGTCGCCGCCATGCTGCATAGATTTTTCAATCCACACTTTAGCATCTTTGAAATTACCCATCATAAACATGATCCAACCGTAAGTGTCTTCATAAGAAGTGTTATCGGGCTCCAACTCATTAGACTTTTTTGATAACGCCTCTGCTCGATCCAATCGCTCGCCACGCAAACTGAGAAAGTAAGCGTAGTTATTCATCGTTGTCGCATCATTGGGATCCAATTCGAGTGCGCGTTCAAATCGTTGATCCGATTTGGCGTGCTCGTTTAATTCATGATAAGCTTCGCCCATCGTTGAATTGAACGAGGCTTCAAGTTCAGGATTGTCTACAATAAGATTGAGCCCAGTTGTCAGTACTGCGATTGCTTCAGCGTATTTCTTATTCTGCTGTTTGGCAATGCCGTTAAAGAAATAAACAAAGGGCTGATCCGGGAAAAGCGATAATGCCTCTTCACTGTCGTTCAACATCGATTGCCAGTCTTGCAACTGAGAATCTAAAAACAACAGCTGACTGTATACGGAATAGTCTTTTGATCCGAGCGAACGAGCCTTTCGATAACTCGTTCTAGCCTCTTCGTACTTCTTTTCCTGCACGAGGAAGTCGGCCTGAACCGCATAAGATCGCGGATCGTTGGGATGAGTTGTCACTAGCAACTGACACAATTCTACCGATTGTTCCTTCAGCTCAGGAAACTGCTCAATCAATGTATAATAAGAGCCGAGAATACTGATTTTAGTCTCCATCTCGAGCTGCTGGTTTTGAAACGCGAGTTTCAATTCCTCAAACGACTTCTCTTTATTGCCTGCATTTCTATAAAAGTCGGCAAGCGACAGGTGTACATACGGGTTATCCGGATCCAGTTTCTCGATCTGCTGAAAGGTCTCTAAGGCCTTTGCGGTATCGCCTTGTGCCTGGTACAATTCCGCCAGCAATCCATACACTTCTACTTCATTAGGCTGAGCAGCAATCAGTTTTTGCAATTCCTGAATAGCCTTCTCCGGTTTTTTTAACTGCTGGTAAATCCGGCATTTATTGATCACGAACTCTTCCGCTAATCCAAAACGTGCCTCGTATTGATCGTAGGCCTTAATGGCATCTTCGTATTGTCCAGCATAAACATATGCATCCGCTAATTCCAGGTAATAGGTTTCCACTAGCGGATACTCTTTTATAAGCTGGACATACACCTCCGCGGATTCCTTAAACCGATCGTTGCGTTGCAACACATATGCGTAATGTTGAGCATACCATTCATTTTTAGGATCCAGTTTGTAAGCCGACTTGCTGAAAAATAGTGCATCCGTATATTTTTTCTGCTCCACATATACCAAAGAGAGCTCATACATAGCAGCCGCATTCTGCGGATCTTTTCGTATCACCTCAGCAAATAATTCAGCGGCTGTGTTCCAGTTGCCAAGAATCTTCTCCTTGTTGGCATTGAGAAACGTATAGGTAACATCTGCACGCTGCGCATCGGATAAGCCGTCTTTGGAAGTCGACGAAGATGAAGTAGACTTCTTCGAACTTCCGCAAGCAGCGAAAAGCAATGCTACTGAAAGTGGTAAAAATATATTCCGGAAAAAAGACGCGAGTTTCAAGTGAATGCGGATTAAACGTGAAGTACTTTTAAGAACGGTGCGTAGAGTAGTCGCTTATGCTTAACTCGGATGATCTGCCCGCAACTTCAGCCGAATGGCCAATCATGGAATTAGACAATACTACATTGCTGATTCTTGTTCCGGTTTGTAGAATGGAGTTGCTTACTATCACTTGTTCCAAACGTGAGCCGGCTCCAATCGATGCATGTGGTCCGATTACACAATTAATCAATTCCACATTTTCACCAATGAAACAAGGCTCAATGATTACCGATCCGGAATTGCGAACAGTATCCGCAATTA
>JBEGUX010000116.1:0-2713 GCA_041178685.1 Bacteroidota bacterium | reverse complement strand
CAGCTGTCCGAAGGATTACGTAATGGAACACATGCGCAGACTTTGTTGGGCGTTACCGGTTCCGGAAAGACGTTTACTGTAGCCAACGTCATTCAGGAAGTTAAACGCCCAACACTAATCTTAAGTCACAACAAAACACTAGCAGCACAGCTTTATGGTGAATTCAAGCAGTTCTTTCCCCATAATGCAGTAGAGTATTTTGTATCCTATTACGACTACTATCAGCCTGAAGCCTTTATACCTTCGACCAATACGTATATTGAAAAAGATCTTGCCATCAATGAGGAAATCGAAAAGCTTCGGCTGAGCACGACAACTGCTTTGCTTTCCGGACGCGAAGATGTTATTGTTGTAAGTTCGGTTTCCTGCATCTACGGTATTGGAAATCCAAGTGATTTTAAAGCGAACACGTTGCGAGTCCGCGAAGGGGATCGGATTTCACGAAATGCTTTTTTACATAAGTTGGTTACTTCGCTTTATGCCCGCACAGAAGCCGATTTTGATCGAGGAAAATTCAGGGTGCGTGGCGACACGGTGGATGTATTTATTGCATATGGTGACGTCGCCTATCGTTTTTTCTTTTTTGGCGATGAGATAGAAGAGATTGCCATCATCGATCCGCTGCTGGGAAAAACTATCGAAAAGCAATCATCGGTGGTTATTTATCCGGCCAATATTTTCGTAACCAATCCGGATCGTCAGCTGGAAGCTATTTGGCAAATCCAGGAAGATATGGTGAAGCAAGTCGACTATATGAAATCGCTTGGTCAGCAGTTGGAAGCCAAACGACTGGAAGATCGCGTCACCTATGATCTCGAAATGATACGAGAGTTAGGCTATTGCTCGGGTATCGAAAATTATTCCCGATACTTCGATGGCCGCCAAGCCGGTCAACGGCCGTTTTGTCTTATCGACTATTTTCCCGACGATTATCTATTAGTGATCGATGAGAGCCACGTAACCGTTCCACAAATCCGTGCGATGTATGGAGGTGACCGCTCCAGAAAACAAAACCTTGTAGAATATGGATTCCGATTACCTTCTGCATTGGATAATCGTCCGCTAAAATTTGAAGAGTTTGAATCGTTGGTGAATCAGGTCATTTACGTCAGCGCAACTCCAGCCGATTATGAGTTACAAGCGAGCGAAGGCGTGATCGTAGAACAAGTTATTCGTCCTACCGGATTGCTTGATCCAATCATTGAAGTTCGTCCTGCAATCAATCAGGTGGATGATTTGCTCGAAGAGATAAATCAGACCATCAAAAAGCAAGAGCGTATACTCGTGACTACGCTCACCAAACGTATGGCGGAAGAGCTGGCGAAATACCTTGCCAGCTTACAGATCAATTGTCGCTACATTCATTCGGAGGTTGATACGCTCGAACGTGTTGAAATACTTCGAGATCTTCGTTTAGGAAATTTCGATGTACTCATCGGTATCAATCTGCTTCGCGAAGGACTGGATTTGCCGGAAGTTTCTTTGGTAGCTATCCTCGATGCAGATAAAGAAGGATTCCTGCGAAGTAATCGTTCGCTGACACAAACAGCAGGACGTGCTGCTCGTAACGTTAATGGAAAAGTAATCTTCTATGCTGATAAGATCACCGATAGTATGCAGCAGACGATGGACGAGACGACGCGCCGTCGGGAGAAACAATTAAAATACAACGCCGATCACGGACTTACGCCGAAACAGATTGTTAAATCGAAAGATTCGATATTGGGACAGACTAAAGTGGCAGACTCTAAAGTTATTGAAACCGGTGCTTACGTTGAACCAACATCTACATCCATAGCCGCGGATCCGGTCATGAAATATATGAAGCCGGATGAATTGAAAAAGCAAATAGCTCAAACACGAAAAGCTATGGAGAAAGCTGCCAAAGAACTTGATTTTATTGAGGCGGCTAGGTTGCGCGATGAAATGTATGAATTGGAGAAGCTTGCCAAGCAAAGCCGTTAAAACGCTTACTCTAATTCCATCCGAAACGTTGTGCGACCGAATTTAGGATGTGTATGTGGCACTCCTACCCGCTTGAATCCAAATTTTTGATACAAGGCAATCGCTGACTGCAAAACTTCCACCGTTTCCAAATAAATACATTTTGGCGACAAACGTTGTGCTTCCTGAATTGCGGCCTGCATTAATGTATCGCCCAAACCTTTACCGCGCCAAAATTTTAAAATACCCATTTTAGCTATTTCAACATCTCCATTAACTTCTTTTACTATCGCTACTGTTCCAACAACTTGCTCATCTACTACTAACAGTAATATGCTGCCGCCATTTTCAATTATTCGAAGCGGATTGGACAACTGATCGTGATCGGCAGGCGTAACAAAAAAATAGTCTTCCAACCATTCCTGATTAATGGCGTAAAAATGTTTTTCCCATCCCGGAAAATCAATAGCATTTATAACGGAAACCTGCATCGAGTTAACTGCAAAATACTTAATTTTACATTATAGCTATTATCACATATGAAAGAAGTTACCGTACAGGAATTAAAAGATAAAATGGACCGGAACGAAGATTTCCAATTGATTGACGTCCGTGAAGAACTAGAATACGACATTTGCAACTTGAATGGTGAGTTACTGCCTATGGGAAGCATTTTCGACCATATCGATCGTATTGCAACAGATAAGCCCGTAATCGTCCATTGTAAAGCAGGTGGAAGAAGTGCTGCAGTTATTAACGAACTGGAAAG
>JBEGUX010000115.1:0-25406 GCA_041178685.1 Bacteroidota bacterium | reverse complement strand
AAGCGGTTGGCTTTATTTTCCTGCAGGATTTCTATTACGCGTTTTACGGTTGGAATGTCCGCATCACGATCGCCCTTGATGGCAATACTATAACGAGGAGCAACATTACGCGCGGCGTTGATCCAATAGGTGAGTTCGTTGTTCGTGGAGTCGGTAGGAATTCCCTGTGTTTCCAGGTTCATCTTTTTACGCTCATCATCGGTAGCCTTTAGGTAAGCATTTAACTGCTCTTTAGGCATGCCAATAGAAGACAAAACCGAGAAGCGTTTCTTCTCTTTTTCGTCAAATGTCAGTGTAAAGCGTTCTGCCAAACGGTCGAGGATGTCAAGACGCGTCTGCTGGCCTTCTACGTTGAAGAACACGCGTCCCTTGTTGTCGATAGTGAGCATGATAACTCCTTTGTCAGGAAGCGGAATCTCGCTGACAGATGAGGGCTGATCGACAACCACCGGCTCGTCCGGACGGAACTTGGTAGTGAGCATAAAGAATGTCACCAGCAAGAACGCCAGGTCGACCATCGGGGTCATATCCAGGCTAGGGCTTTTCTTGGGTATTTTGATCTTCGGCATTTCGAAGGATTACTGTTGTTAGTAGCTCGGTGAGTTTATCCGAAAATTATTTCGGAATCAGTTTCCCTGATTGCTTGCAGAGAACGACTGAACGATGCTGTAACCGGCTTCGTCGATACCGTAAGTGATGCTATCGATCTTACTTGTATAGAAGTTATACATGATAATCGCCAACGCAGAAGTTCCAATACCCAAAGCGGTGTTGATCAACGCCTCAGAGATACCGGTAGAAAGAGCAACTGCGTCCGGAGCACCTGCTGTTGCAAGAGCGGCGAACGCACGAATCATTCCAAGTACCGTTCCGAACAGACCGAGGAGCGTTGCGATAGAAGCGATGGTAGAGATGATAACCAAATTCTTGGATAGCATAGGAAGCTCTAGTGTGGTTGCCTCTTCCAGCTCTTTCTGGATGGTCGCCATCTTTTGTTCTTTGTCCATTCCGCGCTCTTCCTTCATATTGGTATAGGCAGTAAGTCCTGCGTTAACAACATTTGCAATAGAACCACGCTGTTTTGCACAAGCGGCCTTAGCGCCTGCGATATCGCCTTTCGCCATCAAAGAACGAATGTTGCGTATGAACGTCTCGATACTTCCGGTTCCTTTTGACTTATTGATAGAAATAAAACGCTCGATAGAGAAGGTGATGGTAGTAATGAATGTTCCAATCAACACGGGAACGATTAAACCACCTTTGTACATCATGGCAAGGATGTTTCCTTGAAGCGGGTTCTTTTCAGTGTCGCCGCCTTCGAATCCGGATGGATCACCAAGAACGAATTTCCAGATAACGAAACCGATCGCAATTGAGAGAGGAATAACAAGCGCCGAAATGAGAGATTGGATGTTGCTTCCGCCTTTTGAAGAAGTGCTGTTCATGAGTTACTAAGGTTGTTTGAGATGATTGGGTTTTCTTTTTTTGATAACGAAAAACGCTGATAAAAATTGTGTTTTTTAGGCGTTTTTAGGGACGACAATATTATGAATTTCCAACGCTATCGCCAAAAGCAATAGTGTGAATTTAACCTTAATTTTAACTATGAATTTTTAGCCGAGCAGCCCGGAGATAAGTCGGGGGGAAGCACCCAACAAAAGGGAGGCGGCCGCCAAAATAACCAACAACACAACTGTAGAAGGGTTAACGATAGGTCCTTCTGTCTCCTCAGTAGGGGAAAAGACGGCCATCAAAGGGCGGAAATAGTAATAAACACCAACCAGGGAGCCCGCAACAGCTAAAACAACAAGTCCAATATAACCGGCGTCCAACGCTGCCGTGAAAATAAAATACTTGGCAAAAAAGCCGGCGGTAGGTGGAATGCCGGCCAATGAAAGCATGGCAATAACCGTTAATATCGCCAGAACGGGATGGGTTTTAAAAAGCCCCTTAAAGCCGGAAATGGTATCTGTTCCGGTTTTTTGACTGACAATCAACAGAATAAAGAACGCCAGAAGCGACGAAACGCTATAAGCCACTACATAAAAGAACATGGCGCCAGCCGCCAACTGGTTCATCGACAAAATGGCTAACAGCAAATAGCCAGCGTGAGCAACACTAGAATAGGCCAACATGCGCTTAATATTCTCCTGCGCGGCGGCGGCAATATTGCCTAAAAGTATAGTGAGCGCTGCTATTGCCCATAATGTGGTGGACCAAACGTCTGTGTTGGAAGCAAATATTGTTGCAAAAAGGCGTAAAAATGCAGCAAAAGCAGCTGTTTTTACTACCGTGGACATAAACGCGGTGACTGCGGTTGGTGCGCCCTGATAAACATCCGGCGCCCAAAAGTGAAAGGGCGCTGCGGAAACTTTAAACGACATGGCAATTAACAGTAAAAACATTCCTGCCGTCAACATGGCCGAATTAGTATTGCCCCCCGAAGCTACGGCGTCGCCTATTGCTGTCAATGAAAAGCTGCCGGTAGCTCCGTAAGTCAAAGCAATACCAAACAATAAAAAACCGGTGGCAAAGGCGCCCATCAAAAAATATTTAATGGCCGACTCGTTGGACGAAAGATTCGTTTTGTCGGAACCGGCTAAAACGTACAATGAAATAGACAAAATCTCTATTCCAAGAAACAACATGATCATGTTGCTGTACATCGTCATGCAAACCGCACCAATGAGCGCGAAAACAACAAGTGCGGAATGGTCCACCTCAGTGGCGCCTTCTAAAAAAACGTTGTTGGACAATAAGAACCAAACAATCGTTAATCCGATCAATAAGGTAGAAAACGCCACGGCATAATTGTCCACCAAAATCATGTTGTTAAACAACGATTGGTTGGTATTCCAGTCGGAGATTGAAAAAATCAGGGCTGTTACTAATCCAAGAAAAATAATTGGGCGGATCAACTTCTTGAAACTAAAGATTTCAGAGAAGAGTGTAATAAGTCCCAGACCAGAGAGCGCGATGAGCGTATTCATGTATGTCGTTCTACTTCAAAATAAATTAACGAAGCGTTGCTGCTCCGGCATTTGTAATTACATCCTGCAATTGCTGTACAGACGGTGTCACCAACTGAATGATGGGTTCGGGATAAACACCAAACAGGAATATCAATACTACCAACGGATAAAGTACGGCCTTTTCGTTCCATGACAAGTCGGTAAAATTGGCTGATGCGGTTGTTGATTCTCCCAACATAATTTTTCGGTAGGCGCGCAACATGTAAACCGCGCCAAAGATGACCGAGAGTCCGGCAATAGCCGCAAGTATTGCGTTGTAGCGAAAGATGCCGCTCATCAACATAAACTCACCAATGAAACCATTGGTCAGCGGCAGGGCAACAGAGCCGAGCAAAACAATCATGAAGGATGTGGCGAATGCCGGAGCAACTGATCGAATGCCGCCGAGTGATCCAAGGTCACGTGTATTGGTGCGGTTCATCAGAATGTCCGCGACAAAGAAAAGGCCAACCACATTTACGCCGTGACTTAACATCTGTACAACACCACCAACCAGTCCTTGAGATGAAAGTGTGAAGATCGCCGCGGCAATCATGCCAACGTGTGCGATAGAAGAATAGGCGATGAGTCGCTTGAAGTCTTTTTGTACCCAGGCAATCAATGAAGCGTAAACTATTCCGGCCACGGCGAGAGAAACCGCAAGTGTTCCCCAGGTGGCAATGCCTTGCGGAAGAACAGGAAGCATCCAACGCATAACACCATAAATACCCATCTTCAACATGATGCCGGAAAGCAACATCGTTCCTTGTGTTGGTGAATCGGTATAAGTGTCGGGCTGCCAGGTGTGAAAAGGAAACACCGGCATCTTGATAGCAAAGGCGAGGAATAGCGCCCAAAATACCCACGATTGAGCACCGGCAGAAAGTTTCAATGCATAAAACTGATCGATATCGAACGACAGGTTTTGTGTTTGTGTGCGCATCCAGATAAATGCAACAAGCATCAACAAGCTGCCAAAAAGAGTATAGATAAAAAACTTGAGCGTAATGCGTGAGCGATTTTCTCCACCCCAGTTAAGGCAGATAAGATATATTGGAATCAGGGCCAACTCCCAGAAGATGTAAAATAAAAATCCATCTAATGCTACAAAAACCCCAACAAGCGCCGACTGCATAAGCAACATCAATCCAAAGTAAAGCGCAGGCGATTTAATGGTGCGACCGAAAGCCGAAAGAATAATTAATGGTAACAAAACGTTGGTTAATAAAACCAGCGCCATGCTTATTCCGTCAATTCCGATTTTATAGCTAATGCCCAATGACTCTACCCACCAATAATCTTCTACCAGTTGCATTCCGGCGGCGGGCGAAAAGTGGCCGAGCAACACCCAAGCAGAAAAAACTAATTCTGCAAGAGCAATGGTTAACGCGGTTTTACGCGCATTGGCGCCGCTGAAAAAAGTAATCAGCCCACCAATAAGCGGAAGGAAAATGAGTATCGAGAGTAGCGGTAACATCTGTATAGGATTGCCGGCCGTTTGTTGATCAGCGAATAATTAGATTATAAACTAGAATTGCAATAATACCCAATACCATTGCGAAAACATAAAAGCCAACGTTTCCGGTTTGCAGTTTGCGCGTTCCGGTTCCGGCAGCATTCACAGCGGTGTTCGCTGAACGAACCGCTCCATCAATAATATAAGTATCTACAATTGTAGAGAAGAAGTTAGCGAGTGCTCGAAGCGGCTTTACAACAACTGATGCATAAATTTCATCGACATAATATTTATTGACAAGCAAACGCTGAGTCGAGGTAAGGCTTTTCTCGTCGTCGGAAGGAAGTTGTTCGCGAACAACGATGGATGTGTACACCATTCGAATTACGAGAGCAAGAATTAATAATGTGACGCCCATCATAATCCACTCAAAGGAGTGTGATGGTTCTTCGTTAATCAAACTTGCGGGGAAAGACAGTAATGGAGATAATAGCGCGCGGAGGTGATGGTGTCCTCCGAAAATTTCGGGTATTCCCAAAAATCCGCCAACCGTACTAAGTATAGCCAACGCAATCAGCGGCACTGTCATTGATGGTGGAGATTCGTGAAGATGGTGTTCTTGTTCGTGTGTTCCCCGGAACGAGCCGTAGAACGTCATGAAAAACAGTTTGAACATATACAGCGCGGTACATACTGCGGTTAGGGCAAGCCCTACGAAAAGGATTTTATTCTGCACCCACATATGGGCAAGGATTTCATCTTTCGAAAAGAAGCCGGCAAAGGGAGGAATACCGCTTATCGCCAAGGTGCCGATCAGAAATACCAAATAGGTAATCGGAAGTTTCTTGCGCAGGCCGCCCATACGACGAACATCCTGTTCTCCGCTCATCGCATGAATAACGCTTCCTGCTGCAAGGAACAACAGTGCTTTAAAAAACGCGTGAGTGGTAACGTGAAAAATGGCGGTAGCGTAAGCGCCGGCACCAAGCGCCGCGACCATCATTCCTAATTGAGAAACCGTAGAATACGCGAGCACCTTTTTAATGTCCGTTTGACCGAGTGCAATGGTAGCAGCAAAGAGTGCTGTTATTGTTCCAACCGTGGCCATGATGTCCAACGTAAAAGGGGCAATAGAATAGAGCGCGTTGGAGCGAACCACCATATAAATACCGGCGGTTACCATGGTTGCGGCGTGGATAAGTGCAGAAACGGGTGTTGGGCCGGCCATAGCATCAGGCAGCCAAGTATATAATGGAAGCTGTGCGCTTTTTCCTGTGGCGCCGATGAAAAGTAACAGCGTAATGGAAACCATTATTGGTTGGTTGTCCGGCATTTGAAGTGCGGCCGGAATCACGTCTGCAAAAGCAATCGAACCAAACTGAACAAAGATTAATAGGATGCCCAACAAAAACGCCAGATCGCCAATACGATTCATGATAAAGGCCTTGTTGGCCGCTTTGTTATACTCAGGGTTTTTAAACCAAAAACCAATGAGCAGGTAAGAGCAGAGTCCGACACCTTCCCAACCGGTAAACAAGACGAGGAAGTTGGAGCCAAGCACCAAAAGCAACATGAAGAAAACAAACAGATTCAAGTAGGAGAAAAAACGGATAAATGCAGGATCGTCGTGCATATAACCGATAGAATAAATATGAATCAAGAGACCCACGCCGGTGATGATGAGAAGGAAAACAGCGGAGAGCCGGTCTACAAGGAAAGAGAAATCAACAGAAAGACTGCCGGCTGAAAACCAATGAAACAAGTCAACAGTAACGGGCGATGGCGGAAGTGTAAAAGCGATGCAAAGGGAAATCAGCAACGAAGCGGCAACGGTGGACGAGCCAATTATTCCGGCAATGGTTTTTGAAAGTGTTTTTTGGCCCAGCGATAATATCAGGAAGCCAAGAAGTGGAAAAAGGGGGACGAGCCCAATCCAGTTGATCATATTCCTTCAGGATAAGGCGACAAAAATACTACATAATTCACAACAAGATGAGTAGATAACAGCAAGTGTAAACATGCTGTTGGTGGTAATTTTTACCGGGTTTTTTGGGTAGCCTTCTCTTTATTACCCTGCTCAAAGACGCGCTTTCGCTCGGACGATTTTTTCTCCATGGTCACCTTTTCGGTAGCGTAATCTGCGTAACCATCCTCGTTGTACTGTGAAATAAATACGTCGAGATCAATGTTGTTCTCGATGGCAAACTGTTCAATTTTACTCAACTCTTCCGAGAGCTTCTTGAGTTCTTTCTTTTGTTCCTTGGTCAGTGACATGATTGAGCGTGGTTTATCAAATTTAAACTACGACCGGACCTGTAGGTTGCGGGAAATTAAGACCGATTAAGGAGGTTATTAACCAACCTTGTTAATTAACCTGTTAATTGACTGTTGAAACGTAAAATTTTAATCAAAAATGCAGTTTTATTAATTGTATTTTAAACATTTTGATGCTTAAAACCCTGTTTTATAATGTCAATAAACACTATTCCATATTATTCTTTCTGTTCACCACAATTCTCTGCGGACGATTGGCCAACTCCCAAACCGTATGAAATATGAGTCGCGTACGTAAGCCCATCGCTTCAAAATCTATTTTTTCGAGTGTGTCCGTTGACTTGTGGTAATCATCGTGTTTACCGTTGAAATAAAAAATGGCCGGAACGCCATTTTTAGCAAAATTGTAATGGTCGCTTCGAAAATAAAAGCGGTTGGGTTCGCCGGGGACATTATACCGATAATCTAAAACCATTTGGATATGATCGGTGTTCGCGGCCTCGTTTATATCGTGTAGCTCGGTGCTCAGTTTGTCGGCTCCGATCACATAAATGTAATTCCTGACTCCGGCACTATCGTGCTCAGGATCTACCCGGCCAATCATATCAATATTAACATTGGCAATCGTATTCTTAAGCGGAAAAAGCGGATGTTGTGAGTAATAGCGACTGCCCAATAAACCCTTTTCTTCGCCGGAAACCGGCATAAAAAGTATGCTTCGAAATGGCTTGTTTCCATTTTCGGCCGCCAAAGAAAAAACGCGAGCCAACTCCAGAACACAGGCTGTTCCGCTAGCATCATCATCGGCACCATAAAAGACAGTATCGTTGTGTAAACCCAAATGATCGTAGTGTGCGGTTAATGCTACAAGTTCGTCGGGCTTTGAGATGCCCCTAAGAACGAATGGTACGTTTTCACCAATCAACTGCTTAGCATCGGAAAATACCGGCAACTGTATTTCCGTTTTTACAAAATTGCCGATCAGCGATTTCTTCTTGCGAGCTGATAATTTCGAATACGACGGAAAAATTGCTTCTGCCGCCTTGATAGAAATCCAGTATACCGGCTTTTCACGTTGAGATATTGAAATGTACAACGGAGATTTCTTGTTCTTTTCCTGTAATAGAAACTGTTGCAAACTATCAAGATCATCAACAATAAAAAGCAACGGCAAGCCCTCGAGGGAATTATACACCGATTCGTAGAACCGCCTGTTAGTAGTAGTAAATACATCAAAAGTTTCGGCAATTGTCATGGACGGGATAAAGACAATTGGCATCGCTGTTAGCCGGTTGCGTTGAATGGGTTTTAATGAATGATCGTCTGCTGCATGCTCTATTTCATCATTTAAGGTTGTACAGTACAACGAATCAAAGTGATATAGAGTATCAATTTCTGACTCCAATACGAAAAAGTCTTTCCGGTAAACCAATTTTGTTTCTCCAATAACAAGATTCTTCCCTTCGTTGGCACGAGATGAAAGAGGATGTTCCTGAAATCCCGTGGGAGTAGCGGGAGTTAATCCAAAACGGAAAAACTGATCAGCAATAAAACGAGCTGCTTTTTTTTGTCCGGGCTGTCCGGTTTCTCGACCTTGTAGGCTATCAGAAGTCAACACTTGCATAAAATAATACAGACTATCGTTATTGATTAACGAAGCAGTAACAACTTCCGGCGAGGATCCGCTATAGCTCTTTAAAGAGAAAAAAATAGCGCAAAAGAATAGTAACAAATAACGCATTTGAAGGTGCTGATATAATGTATTAGCAAGAGATTTTTCCAACGCGCGTCGCATGACGACCACCTTCAAAGGGAGTGCTAATAAATGCTGTAATAAAATTGGATGCGTCTTCTACAGAAACAAATCGAGCGGGAATACATAAAACATTTGCATCATTATGTTGGCGCGCTAATTTGGCTACGTCTTCACGCCAGGCGATAGCGGCACGAATTTTCTGATGCTTATTCGCAGTAATAGCTACGCCATTTGCACTGCCGCAAAATAAAAACCCAAGTGCAGCTTCACTCTTTTCAATAGCGTCTGCTACCGGATGAACGAAATCGGGATAATCGACAGAATCGAGTGAATGAGTTCCGAAATCCAAAACTGTATGTCCATCCATCTGTAATTGTTTCTTGATCACTTCTTTATAATCGAATCCGGCGTGATCACAGCCTAACGCAATAGTGAGTGTTTTCATACAATTAACGCGTAAAAGGTTGATACCAAAGGTACTCATTTTGTTATCAACAACTACCAATATTAGCTTCGGTAAAGACTTGAAAAACAAAAGGCTGCTTAATTAAGTTATTCACTATAAAACAGTGTGTTTCTTTTTAATTGGTGGAGTAAAAAGATAAAACTAAAGTTGGTTTGTTAATAGCTTTAATGTCTTAACCCTTTATAAATACTTTGCAAGAATTACTAATTAGAAGTTTTTCAAAAATGATAAACAGGGTAACGATGGATTTGAACAGTTTGAACAGAAAAAGTTATAAGACATTCCTAATAATCGTTTTTTGTTAATTATCATATTATGATGAACATTATCAAACAATTAAAATAAACAAAGCTGTTAGTAACAGTATACTCTTTTGTGTACAACTCAGAAAGCAAGTAAATAGGATAAAAAGTACCAACGTTATTAACCGACTAATAATAGTAATAGAATTTATTTAAATAAAATATGTTATATATGTATAAGCTGTTTATTCATTAAAAGTTCTGATTAAGATTTTCTGATTTAACTGTGGTATCTTTACGTCATGTCAACTTCTCTTGCAGCCGGCTTTCTAAATATTCCTGTGGATCCTTCGCTGGATCTCTTTGCGGAAATTAACCGGCTTAAGCAGGAAAAAAACGCGATTGTGCTGGCCCATTATTACCAGGACGCAGATATTCAGGATGTAGCTGATTATATTGGTGATAGCCTTGGATTAGCACAACAAGCAGAAAAGACCCATGCTTCAATGATTGTTTTTGCCGGTGTTCATTTTATGGCAGAAACAGCAAAGATTTTAAATCCTGATAAAAAAGTTGTTTTACCTGATTTAAGAGCAGGCTGTTCATTGGCTGATTCGTGTCCACCAAAAGCTTTTGCGGATTTCAAAGCTCAACATCCGGATCATGTGGTAGTGAGTTATATCAATTGCACGGCGGAAATAAAGGCGATGAGTGATATTATTTGCACGTCATCCAATGCGGTTTCTATCGTGAACAGTATTCCTAAAGATCAAAAAATAATTTTTACACCTGATAAAAATTTAGGTCGATACATCATTCAAAAAACAGGAAGAGACATGGTGTTATGGAATGGTGCGTGTATGGTGCACGAGATTTTCTCGCTGGAAAAAATTACGAAGTTAAAAGCAAAACATCCTGACGCCAAGTTTATAGCCCATCCGGAATGTGAGGAAGATGTATTGAAGATGGCAGACTTTATTGGATCAACAACAGGATTATTGAATTATACCATCAACAGTGAAGACACGATTTTTATTGTTGCTACGGAATCAGGAATTTTACACCAAATGGTGAAATCATCGCCGGGAAAAACATTCATTCCTGCTCCGCCGAACAACCTTTGTGCCTGCAACGATTGTCCACACATGAAACTGAATACACTGGAGAAACTATATCTTTGTATGCAGTACGAACAACCGGAACTAGAGATGGATGAATCGATGCGGATAAAATCACTCGTTCCAATTAGAAGGATGCTTGATATTTCGGCTAAAGCCGGATTGTAATTTGAAAAGAATAAAAAATGAAAAGCAATTCTCTACATCAATCCTTCCTTTTCTGGTGTCGATTGCTTTTACAGCTATTGTTGTTTAGCTTTTCATTTTCATTATCAGCACAAGAAATTAATCCTGACGGCTACAACACTTTTTATTATCCTAATGGTAAAGTAAGCAGTGAAGGAACTATGCGTTCCGGAAAACCGGATGGCTATTGGAAAACATATTTTGAAAACGGCCAGCTAAAGTCTGAAGGAAATCGCGCTAATTTCAAACTCGACTCACTCTGGCGTTTCTATAGCGACTCCGGCAATGTTACTGCGGAATACAATTATTCTGCAGGTATAAAAAACGGCGAACAACGTAATTACTATCCGAATGGTAAGTTACGTTCCGTCGAAACCGATTCCTTCGCCATACGTGTTGGTGTCTCAAAGTACTACGGCGAAAACGGAAATCTGATAAAAACAATTCCTTACTCCAACGGTGTTGAGAACGGAATGGCTCGTGAATACAATAGCGAAGGACTTTTAATCACAGTCGCTTTCTATCGTAATGGTTTTTTTCAACGCGAAGAAAAAATTAACCGTTTAGACAAACTTGGTCGAAAGCAAGGAATCTACCGGACGTATTATGATACTGATCAAGTGAAAAGTGAGGGATCTTATACGGATGATTTGAAAGATGGATTATTCAAAGAATATGCAGAGGATGGCCGTGTGATAATGAAAGAAGAATATCGGATGGGAGAATTTATTCCGGATGAAAAAGAGGAGCAGGAAAAATTCGAAGTGAAGCGAAATTATTTTCCTGATGGAAGTGTGCGAATTGTTGGCACCTACAAAAAGGGAATGCAAGAAGGAATTTTCCGACAATACGATCGCGAGGGAAACCTTGACTCCGCTAAAGTTTATTCTGCAGGACGATTATTACGTCAGGGAAAAATAGACAATCAAGGTCGCGAGCAGGGAGAGTGGAAAGAGTTTTATGAAAGCGGAAAACTAAAAGCCATCGGAAATTATACCGACGGTAAAAAAGATGGACTTTGGAAACATACCTTTGAGAATGACTCCCTGGAACAGGTTGGTGTATTTGTAAAAGGAAAACCGGAAGGTGTTTGGAAATGGTATTATCCCAATGGCGCCATGCGACGCGAGGAAATCTATAAGAACGGAAAAGAAAATGGTAAAATGACGGAATACGATGATGAGGGAGTCGTATTAGCAGAGGGAGAATATATCAATGGACTACAAGAAGGAGATTGGAGTTATCGTATAGATGAATATGTTGCGCAAGGAAAATATATAGAAGGTCGTGAGGATGGTATTTGGAAACAATTTTATTCCAACGGACAATTAGCGTTCGAAGGCGAGTTTTTAGATGGACAAGAAACCGGCGAACATCGTTTCTACTGGCCGGACGGAAAATTGCGCGAAATGCGTGTTTACAGAGTAGGTCTGCCCGATGGACAGTGGAAGCTGTATGATGAGGCGGGCGCATTAATCGTAACCATCACCTACCGGAACGGCGAAGAACTTAAAGTTGATCAGGAAGAGCTTCCCCGAGGAGAGCCTGATGATCAGTGATTTTAACTCTTGCGTTCAACTTTTTTTCGTTTTCTTCGTATAACGCTATTAGAGCACGCGAAAAAAATCCACTGCGCATTATGAAACGACTTTTTACACTTGCAACAATTCTTCTGATTAATTTCTTTTCAGGATCAGCGCAACAATGGGGACGATTTACCCTCTATTCCATTCAAGGTGACTCTCGCGCCTATCTTGTTGATACGAACGGTGTCCGCTATCATTACTGGCGCGGTATGAATTTTGGCAACGGCTATAATTGTCATTTGTTGACCGGCGGAAAACTATTACGAACTGTTGTTCCGCCCAACAATGGATGGAACGCAGGCGGTGTAACCGGCATCTTACAATACTACAACTGGCAAGGCGACCTTTTGTGGAATTATGTGTTACAAGACAGTGTTTATTCGTTGCATCATGATGTTGAGCCGTTACCGAATGGAAATATCCTGGCGATTGTCTATGAACGAAAAACCGCAGCGGAGCTTGCTTCAATTGGTGACACAACTCCGTCAGCAACATGGTCAGACATGATTGTTGAAATTCGCCCCATTCTTCCGGATAGTGGTGAGATTGTTTGGAGCTGGCGTGTTTGGGATCATTTAGTACAGAACATAGATAGCACTAAGCCCAACTATTATGCAAGTATTGTAGACCACCCCGAATTATTAAGCATTAATTTTCTAAATAATACATCTCGTCCCGACTGGATGCACATAAATGGAATCGACTATAACGACTCACTTGATCAGATTGTGTTTAGCTCTCGTTACAACAACGAGATTTACGTAATTGAGAAAACAGCGACAACCGCTCTTGCGGCGGGTCATCAGGGAGGGCGTTGGGGACGCGGAGGCGATATTTTATACCGATGGGGAAATCCTGCTGCTTATGGTTTCACGTCTGCTCAGCGACAGTTTAGTGTGGTGCATGATCCCCATTGGATTCCGGAAGATTGTCCCGGCGCTTATTCGCTAGTAGGATTCGATAATAATTATCACCCCGACTCTTCGGCTTTAAAAATTATTGAACCACCATACGATTCCACAGTTGGATATATCCGACAGGCCGGTGCACCATTTCTTCCAGCTGTTGCTAATCAGAAAATCGCTTGTCTTGGAAAAACATCGGCTATGGGCAACTCACAACAGCTTCCTAATGGCAACACCCAAATATGTATTTCTCAGTCGGGCATAATTTATGAAATTGATTCCACGGGCAATTTATTATGGACACATCAGGTGGCGGGCACAGTTCCTCAGGCGTTTCGCTACAGTGCGTGTGAATTGGGTGGCGGAGCCCGCGACTCTGCTATAGTATATGTAAGTCAGGATACATTGTATACACTTCCCGACTCTACCTATCAGTGGTATGATAATAATGGCCCAATTCAGGGTGCAACCAATCAGTTTTTTGTACCCGGCGCTAACGGAGACTATCGCGTTATCACCACCGATCGTTTTGGTTGTGTTTCGTTGATTTCGGATACGTTTAATTTCAACACACTTGATATCAGCGAAAGCTACTTTAATGAGCGAGTGAAAGTGCTGCCCAATCCAACCACCGGAAGATTTCAGGTGGTAACGCCGATAGACACCAACTTGCGTTTAGAAATATCAGTGTATGATAATCGTGGCAGACTGGTTTATTTCACCAACCAGCGTCGCGCTATAGATATTTCCGGGTATAATACCGGTATTTATTTCGTTCGAGTAGTTTCTGATATTGGCTCTGCGATGCGGAAAATCGTGTTGGTAAACGAATGATTCTGTTGAACGAATCATACTTTCAGGAGAATAATCCATGAAAAAAATAGTTTTACTTATTTTCTCGCTCTTTACCCTGAGCTTGTCCGCCAACTATGTTACCTTCTGTGTCGACATGCGTTATTTTCAGCCTATCGACCCTGGAGGCATCAATCTTTATGTAGAAGGTGATACGGTCTTTCATCCTATGTTGCAGAATGCGAATGATACAATGATTTATTGTGTGACACTTGATTTGCCGTCCGACTCGTGTTTGCAATATGCATTTTTGAACGGCTCTGACTTTTACGGTCTGGAGTTTGTTCCGCTCGAGTCGCGTGTTAGTGATTTCAACAGCGATCGTTGGGCGTGCATTGATGGCCCATCGACAGACACGTTGCATCTCCCACCTATATTATTTTCAGCAAACGCACCGGAAGGACAACGTTTGGTACGCTATAAAGTAGACATGTCATCGGAGTCAATTTCTGCAAACGGCATTCATGTGGCCGGAAGTTTTCAAGGATGGGATCCATCTGCTAACAGAATGCACAACCTGGATTCACTCGTGTACGAGGCTCTTACCTACGTTACTCCGGGAACCTATTCCTATCTGTTTTACAATGGAAACACAGGTGCCGATGCCGAAACGGTTCCTGCAATTTGTACGGTGAATGCGTATCGCGAGGTGAATGTTGTGAACGACACTGTTGTTCAAACGGTTTGTTTTGCGTCTTGTACGCCGTGTGTTACCGGATTAATTTCTCCGGAAACAAAAGACAACCTGTTCGTTTATCCAAACCCTGTTGTTGACCGCTTCGTAGTGAATACTTCGATTAAGAATGTAACACAACTGGTGTTGTATGATTCAAAAGGAAACGAGATAAGAAAATTTGATCCCGCAGAAAGCTATTCCGCGCAAGGCGTTTCTTCCGGCATTTATCGACTGGTAATTCTTGACTTTAGTGGAAAGAGGGTGGCCGCAAAGAGCATCACTATACAATAAAATAAAAACCGGCAATTGCCGGTTTTTATCAGTACCTCCGTTTCTTTTTTCCTGCGGGCTTTCCTTTTCCTTTGCCGGATCGCGGGCTGTTGGTGAATCTAAGTCTTGAAGGCTCTTCGCCGCTGCGTACCAGTCGCATGTCAATTTGTTTTTTCAGCAAGTCCGCTTTTGCTATCACGACACGCACACTGTCTCCCAATGAATATCGTCGCCCGGTTCTTGCGCCAACCACACAAAGATTGGTTTCGTCGAACTCATAAAAATCGTCGTCCAACTCGCGAAGACGAACGAGTCCTTCGCATTTATTTTCTTCCAGCTCCACATATAATCCCCACTCCGTAACGCCCGAAATAATTCCCTCGAACACTTGTCCTATTTTATCCTGAAGAAACTCAACTTGCTTGTATTTTACAGAAGCGCGTTCCGCCTCTGAAGCGCGAATCTCCATGGCTGTGCTGTGCTTACATTGATCTTCCAGCAACGCGGCGTCCACTTTATAGTCGCCACCAAGGTATTGCTCCACCAGCCGGTGCACCAACACGTCGGGATAACGCCGAATAGGAGAGGTGAAGTGAGTATAATGATCAAAAGCCAATCCGTAATGTCCTATGTTTTCTGTGGTGTAAACAGCTTTAGACATTGTTCGGATCGCGAGCTGTTCGAGAACGTTTTGCTCTTTTTTACCGCGGATGCTTTTCATCAATCCGTTCATCGAGTGCGCAACTTCTTTGTCTGTATCTGTTTTTAATTTATGTCCCCATCGAGAAGCAAATTTTACAAATGCCTGTAGACGTTCATTAACCGGCCCGTCGTGAATACGGTAAACGAACGGCAACTCTTGAACATGCACCTGCTCAACATCCGGTCCCAACGCTTTTTTCTTCTTCGTTGACCTGCCGGTGACCGCGTGTCGCTTTCCGGCAAACTCAGCGACCGTTTTATTGGCAAGTAGCATGAACTCTTCTATCAGCTGGTTAGACTCTTTATTTTCTTTGAGATAAACACCGAGCGGCTTCCCCTTTTCATCCAGCTTGAATTTAACTTCTACTTTTTCAAAAGCGATAGCGCCTTTTCTAAATCGTTCTGCACGTAATTTTTTGGCAAGTTCGTGCAGCAACTGTATTTCATCTGCAAATTTTCCGTCCGGATTTTCAATCAGCGCCTGCGCGCCCTCATAAGTAAAACGATGATCCGAATGAATGATTGTTTTACCGATCCAGCGATCTTTCACTTCTGCGTGTTCGTTCATTTCAAATACCGCCGAAAAGCATAGCTTGTCTTCGTGCGGACGAAGTGAACAAACACCATTGGATAGCTTTTCAGGCAACATTGGAACAACGCGGTCTACGAGATAAACGGATGTTGCGCGATCGTACGCTTCGTTGTCAAGTTCTGTAAGCGGCCGGATGTAGTGTGAAACATCAGCGATATGAACACCAATTTCCCAATTGCCATTATCCATTTTTTTTACTGACAATGCATCGTCAAAGTCTTTGGCATCGACGGGATCAATGGTGAAAGTTGTTATCTGACGAAAATCCCTCCGACGTTTTATCTCATCGCCAGAAATAACTTCCGGTATCGCATCCGCTTCTTTTTCTACACGCTCCGGGAACTCAACAGGAAAACCAAATTCAGAAAGTATCGAATGCATTTCTGCTTCATTCTCTCCCGGCCATCCTAACACCTTTGTTATTTTACCGATCGGATTTTTTGTGCCCTTTGGCCAGTCAGCTATAGTCGCCACCACCTTTTGTCCGTGTTCAGCGTTGTTTAATAGATGTCCTGGAACAAAAATATCTACCAGCATTCTGGAGCTGTCGGGAACCACGAATGCATATTTTCCCATGGCTTGCAATACACCGACGAATTCCGTTTTAGCGCGCTCGAGGATTTCAACAACTTCCCCTTCCATGCGTTTTCCTTTATGTCGCGCGTATAAGAACACTTTTACACGATCACCATGCAGCGCATTCTTAACGTGGCGCGGAGCAATGAACACATCGTCCTCGTCGGTTTCCGACAAGAGATACGCGGCACCGCCAGACGTTATATCCACAATGCCTTCTATATAAGCGTGCTTGGGTTTGAGCTTGAATTTTCCGCGCTCTACCTCCAGAAGTTCGCCTCGTCCGGCCAGTACAAATAATAGACGTTGAATTTCGTCTCGCGATGCATCATAAACATCCTGAGCAGATCCCTCTGATCCGGGCTGCTCTTTGATAAACTCTACGATTGCAGGACGAATCGCTTTTAAAACCTGTTTATGGTTGAACGATCGATTGCCGTGCTTTTCAAATAGGCGATAAATCTCAGCGAGCAAAAATGCGCCAAGCGGATGCTCTTCGTTTTTCTTTTTTCCCATTATCGGATAGTTCTCCAATCGCGCCACCAACGAAACTGTTTTTGGAGCGAAGATGAACTAGCATAAAGGTACACCAATCACTTTCTGTATTAACCTGACTCCGATCATGTTTTTCATAGAAGAATGAACATAATTTCAGCCTGTGAAAAAGACGTTTAATAACTTTTGGCAATAATAAAATAAGCCTTGCCGCGGCACGTTACATTCGTAATCACAAAACAGTTTAACCAATAAAACCATCATTACATGGAAACTCCGAACACGGAAAAGAAAAGCAACAAAATATGGCCAATACTGCTGGTCATATCAGTTTTGATCAATCTTTATCAATGGCGCAGCAGCACCACGACTATTGAGAGCAAGGATCAGAAAATTGATACGCTCTATGTTGAAATTGGAAATATCGACAAAGAGTTGACCGACACGAAAGAAGATCTTGAAAAGTATCGTGGAATTTCTGCTAATCTTGACAGCCTTTTGAACGAGGCAAACACAAAGATCGAAGACCAGGTGAAGTCGATCAACGAGCTTCGTAAGAAGAACAACAAATCCAAAGCAGAAATTGAAAAGCTGAATCAGCAGTTAAAGAATCTGGAAGAGTTGCGCGACGAATACCTGTCACGAATCGACCTGTTGCTGCAGGAGAACCAACAATTGAAGAATGACAATCAGAACCTGACCACCAACCTGCAAAAAACTTCAAAGGATCTCGAGAATACTGTTGCAACAGCCTCTGTATTAAAAGCAGAAAACTTCACGGTGACCAGTTTCAAGCGTCGTGACAGCGGTAAGTATATCCAGATGTCAATAGCAAAGCGTGTACACAAGATGGACGTTTGCTTCGATGTTTTAGACAACAAGATTGCTAAAGCAGGTCAGCGCAATGTTTATCTGCGCATTACCGAACCGGGTGGAAAACCGGTTGGAAATCGCAGCACCGGTTCCGGTTCATTCAAGAGTGCGTCCGGCGAAGAAATTATGTATGCCGCCACCACTACGGTTGACTATAAAGGAGCAAAGCTCACCAAGGTTTGCTTGAGCTACGAAGAAAAGGACGACAAGCAGTTTGCTGCAGGAACGTACATGGTTGAAGTGTATATCGACGGCGTTCTTGCCGGCGCATCTTCAGCGGTATTACGATAAATAAGTAGTGCAATAAAAAGAAAAGGACAGCCTAAAGCTGTCCTTTTTTATTTCCGGTAAATTCCTGAGTTATTTTTTCACCACATCAAATCGCCAGGAGAATCCAAGTGAAACATAGTAGGGAACACCCTCTTTTCCGGTAAGCGACCAGCCGCCCGATATATCAAATTGCGCGTTATTGTTCACTAGATAAGTAAAACCTGCGTCGAAGTTATGATTTGCTTTACCATACTGTGGAGCAAATCCGTACAACTCAGCATAACAACCCCAAGCACCGCCAAGTGAAAGCGCAGGTGCAAAAGTGTACAGGAAAACCGGCTCGCCGGAAAATCCATCCCACTGCGCTCCGACATTATAACCTAACGACAATTTGTCAGAAAGCACATTTAAAAAAGTAAATCGGAAATCCGGAAAATAAAAGTCTGTCTTTCGTTCCGGACTTGCCAGCGTAGGAATAGAAAGATGAGCTATCAGCGAAGCTTTTGGAATCCAGCCTCGCTCTTCCCAAAGAGCCGTCTTCAATCCAATGGCAATAGGATCCACTCCCGTGTTGCGTTGATCGCCGTCACCACGAGTTGTAAGGTCGGTGATCATTCGAAGCTCCGTTTTACCATTTAGCCCCAGCCGCCATAAAAGTGTCGGATGAACAAGTCCCGGTTGGTTGCCGCCGGTTTCCTCATAGTTAAAACCGCTTTCAAACTGTAACATACCTCCCGGAACCAGAATGGCGGTTTCTGTTTGGTCTGGTCTGTCGGTAGCAATTGGTGCGTCGTCTTGTGCGCTGACTGTTGGTACGTTTAACGCAACAAAAGCCGAAAGAATAAGAAGTTTATTTTTTTTCATACTAACTATACATCAATGATCCAACGGACGGCGCTTAACCATGCCGCCTTTAATATCTTTTACACTACTGATTACTACAAAAGCATTGGGGTCAATTTTTTTTAGTTCTGTTTGAAGCCGGTTCATTTCAAGACGCGTGATGACTGTGAACACGATTTCCACATCTTTTGTATCTCCACGTTTTCCAAATCCACGCTTACCCGCATAGAGCGTAACACCGCGCCCCATTTTTTCAATGATCATCGTTCGAATCTCATCGCTGTGCGACGAGATAATGCTGACCGATGTATATTCTTCCAAACCTTCCACCACAAAGTCAAGAGTTTTTGAAGCCGACAAATATGTGACCATGGAATATAAAGCGGTTTCTATGGAGAGAAAATAGGCAGCACAAGAAAATATGATGATATTGATGAGAATAATAATATCACCAATAGTTGTTCCGATCAGTCGGCTTAGGTAAATAGCCAACACTTCGGTACCATCGATCACAGCACCGCCGCGGACCGACAAACCAATACCCGCACCAAGGAAGAAGCCACCAAAGACAGCAACCAACAATTTATCGCTGGTGATTTGCGGAAAGGATGCTGCGGCCATCAAAGTAGCGAGACACGCGATGGCAATTGCCGTTTTAATAGCAAAGACCTTAGAGACGACGCGCGAACCCAATACTACAAAAGGAATATTGATCAGCACGATGAGCATCCACAGTTCCATATCGGTAAGCTCGGAAACAAGCAGAGAAATACCGGTGGCTCCTCCATCAATGAAACCGTTGGGCATTAAGAAGCCCTCAAGGCCAAATGCTGCCGCAAGAATACCGGCAATTATTAATGCGGCATCTTTGAGCAGACGGAAGGAAACAATTTTTAATTCCCGGTAGGCCTTAGCTAAACGGAATGAGCTTATTGTTGCGGCCGAATTATTTCTTCTGGCAGCCCTAATAACGATGTTGGTAATGAAGGAATTCATAAGCCGGTATCAACGGCTAAGATATACAAAGCGAACTATCTGTTCACCGCTTGTGCTCCAATTGTTTTTCTTTGTTTTCTACAGCGATCGCTGCAATAACGCACATCGTCCCAACAACGTTCCCATTTTTTCCGCCATGAAAAAGGCCGGCCACAGGATAGGCAAGGTTTTTCGGGAAGATTTAATTTCTTGTGGGCCACGATCAGTGCAATAAGTCAAGCGGCATTATGCCGGGTTTTGCATAAGCAAATTTTGAAACACGTTGCAATGAATAATAAGTTTCTAGCCCGCCGGCCCCGACACTTTTTGCGCGTTCAAGGTTTAGGTTTCCGTCTTCTTCCAAAACATTTTCATCAACCGCGACTAGTGTTACCTTGCCAATCATCAGGCGGGTGTCGTTTTCAGGAATATATATTTCCCGAATAAAATGAAGTCCGAATTGAATAGAACACGATTCGACAAAGGGTGCATAGAAACCGCCGATTTGTTTTTCAGAAAATCCACAAGTCAAAAATTCCGATTCGTCATGGGCAAATTTTGCAGATGTGTGATGAGCCTGGTCAATAACATTTGTTGTAACAAGGTTCATAGTATAAAACCCTGTTGTGACAATGTTTTTATAAGTGTGACTATAATCCGTTAGTGGCCGCTGAACAAAACCGATCATAGCCGGATCGGCGCCCAGATGAAATACATTGCTGAAGAGACCAAGATTAGTATTGCCGGCATCACTTTTGGTTCCGATCAGCATCGCGGGCTTAATACCTGTGAGACAATTTACAAGGTTGGCGCGCGTAAATCTCGACAGTTCACTAAGGTTTTCGGAAGAGAATATTTTCATATTAACGCAAGGAGGAAATTCCGCCATCAACACCGATTATCTGTCCGGTTATCCAGGATGATTGATCAGACAAAAGAAACAGGGCCGACGAAGCGATATCATCTGCGCTTCCAATTCTTTTCAAAGGGTGGCGCTGTGCGTTTGCCTCCCTTTTTTCGGGTGTGTTTAAAAGAGCAGCAGCGAGGGGAGTGTCGGTCAACGAGGGCGCGATACAATTTACACGAATATTCGGAGCCAGTTCAGCAGCAAGCGCGCGCGTCAAACCTTCTATGGCACCTTTTGTTGCAGCTACCTGTGTGTGAAAAGGCAGTCCTGTTCCGGCGGCTACCGAAGAGAAAAGCACTATTGAAGCGTTGCCGGATGCTTTTAATTTTGGTAGCGCAGCCTGTAATACCTTTACAATACCACCAACCTGCAAACGGTAGTCATCTAAGAAATCATTAGGAGATATTCTTGAAAAGGGGCGAAGTGAAATGCTCCCGGGACAAAAAACAATATGATTAAGCCGATCAGGAAGAAAACCTAAATCAATGGAGTCGGCCGTTACATCCAATGGAGAATAGGAAACACCAGCTGTTTCTATGGAGTTTTTATTGTACGTCGCGTATACGGAGTGGCCGGCAGTTACACATTTTTCAGCTATCGCATTGCCAATTCCCGACGAGGCTCCGATGATCAGGGTGTTTTTCATATGGAGATAACAATCCACCCCGGAATTGGTTACGCTAACTATTCATATAATTACGAAGTAAAGAGGCCAGCTCTTTTCTTTTAAACGGCTTCTCTATTTTTTCATTAAACCCCAACTTTTCGTAATCCGCCATGGCGGGATCATCGGCGGAGCCGCTGGCGAGGAAAACAGGAACAACGGCATCCAAATCACGAATTGTTGAGATAATTTCTTTTGCTCCCGGACCACCATCAACATGAAGGTCCAGAATGATGGCAGCAAACCGTTCTTCTTGTAAACTATTCTTTAGTATTTCGATTACTTCGTTTCCGTCCTGGGCGCTGGAAACACTATAGCCCATGCTCACCAACACATCGGTGAATGCATCTCGGATGAATTCATCATCATCCATGAATAAAATCCTTCGAGTGTTTCCTGCTACGGGTTTTCGACCCGCCTTCTTCTTGCTCCTTGTCATCTCGCCGAATGGAATATAAAAAGTGAACGTACTTCCGCGATTGACTTTGGTTTTTACCGTAATTGTGCCCTTGTGATGTTGAAGAATAGAGTAGACTGTCGCAAGCCCAAGTCCTCTGCCGGCGCCCTTAGTAGAAAAGTAGGGCTCGTAGATGTGTTTCAGAATACCATCCGGAATTCCGGAACCATGGTCCTTAATGGCGACCTTAATGTATTTGCCGCTGTGCAAATCCTCTACTTCGTTTTCATTTACGATAACATTGGATGCCGTTATGGTAATTTTTGGTTTTTCGAGAATACCCATCATCGATTGATAGGCATTTTGAACCAGCACTTCCACTACTCGTGCAATCTGTGCCTCGTCAAAAAGTCCGGGCCAAAGATCTGGTTGAATCGCAAAATCGACTTCTGTATTTCTGCCATCCAGTGCATCTGTGACAACTCCTTTTATAAGAGGTAAAATCGGCTGTGCGCTGAGCTTAGGTGCGCCTCCCTTTGCGAATGTCACTAGCTGCTCGGTTAGTTCTCGTGCACGATCGATGGTAGAGAGCGCCTTGTTGATGTATTGTTTTGTTTTGGTGTCTTCGCACTTGTCGTGCGCCAGATCAATGTATCCAAAAATGCCACTTAGAAGATTGTTGAATTCATGCGCGATACCCGCGGCCATGATTGCCATTGACTCAAAGTTTGACATATAATCAATTCGCTCCTGCATGGCGTTTCTTACTTTTTCCAATCGCCGCAGCTGCGATACCTCATGACTAATAATAATCAATCCATCGATTTCTCCTGACTCATTTTTTCGAGCCGAATAATTACTGAAAAACACTACTTCATTACCATCTTGGATAAAATAGTTTTCTGCCAATTCGCTTTTTCCGGTAGACAGTACTCGCTTCTTGATAGCGGTGATTTCTTGTGCAAGTGGTTTTGGCAAAAAGTCACTATCGCGTTTGCCAATCAAATCTTCTTCCTTTAATCCAAGCAAAAGGTTGTGAACGGCGGTATAACGCAGCGACAAATCCTGTTCCATTAACGCCGTTTTGGTTAACACCAACGCGCTTAACAATCGGCTCGAATCCGATTTAGACAAACTGTTTTTCCCGGGATTTTCTTTCTTATTCTTTTCAGTCATGTTCTACCAATCGATGAGCTTAGCCGGGTGGCCAAGCCGCTCACACACCACTATTTTATTTTCATACCATCAAGAAGGGCCCAAAGGACAACGCGCCCGTTTTGGTTTACTCCACTAATAAGAAGTATGAAATGTCTTATCTAAGACGATAAAACGAAAATACATGAGGGAACACACCCACACAAATAGTGGTGTTCAGCCAATTGTTGAGCAATTGATAAATCAATGTATGAAGTTTAGTGTGATCAGCGAAATGGCGATCAGAATGCCAATTAGTGACACCATGAAAAAAAGCTCACACCATTTTTCTGCCAGAGCCCTTTTCCGCTCGTTGTTTTGACGAATGGCATAAAAGGACAGCACATTGGAAACAGTTAAAAAGAAGGCCACAAAGAGAGTTATTTCATCCACATAATGTCCTGTGGTGAAATTTGAAATGTGCAACGAGGTTATAACGACGAGACAAAAGCCCAGTAAATTGGCGGATGTATTCAGTATAAGCTGTGCGTTGTTCCTGCTGTTACTCATATTTTTTGATTGCTTCTGTAATAGCGGTAATCATATTGGCGGAGTGGTCAAACCCATTCATTCTCCACACTTCTTTGCTGCTTATCAACAACACAAAGGTAGGAACGCTGCGAATATTGTAGAGTGAGCATAGTTCTTGTGACTGGTCTACATCGATCTTCTCCAAGATTAATTTATCACCAAAATGCTTTACCACTTCATCCACGATCGGCTCCGACCACTTACACGGTTCGCACCATGCGGCATGAAAATCCAACAGCCGGATGTTATCCATAAAAAGGTCTGATTAATTTTTACAAGATACTTTATTCTGAGGCGTTGTACAATTACTGTAAAGAAAACACCCAATTCGTAAAACAGAAACGAAATGGAAACATATATTTGTAGTAGATGAACAGTGCGCCTTCCGCAGCAATTTCTGTTTTGCGCCAACTCCCGTTTTATATATTGTTGTTGGTCGTACTGTTGTTTCAGATAACGCCCGGCGAATCCTTATTACTTGGATTATTGGTCGGGCTCTTTTTTGTTCAACCACACCCATCTGTTGTAAAAAAGTCAACCAAGTATTTACTGCAAGCGGCGGTAGTTGGCCTTGGTTTCGGAATGAACTTCAAAGCAGTAGTAGCGGCCGGAAGTGATGGTTTTCTGTTCACCCTGTTTTCACTCACCATTGCGCTAGGCCTGGGATATTTGTTGGGGCGATGGATGAAACTTGATAATGCAATTAGTTATTTGATCAGCGTCGGGACCGCTATTTGCGGTGGTAGCGCCATAGCCGCGGTGAGTCAGGCGATGCGGACCGATGAGCGCAATATTTCTGTTTCAATTGGTATTGTTTTTATTCTTAATGCCGTTGCGTTATTTATTTTTCCACCCATCGGACATTGGTTGGGTTTAAGCCAGCATGAATTTGGAGTTTGGTCCGCCATTGCTATACACGATACGTCTTCTGTTGTTGGTGCAGCCGCACAATATGGAGACGAGGCTTTGCAAGTGGCCACAACGATTAAGCTTGCACGTGCACTTTGGATAATTCCTTTGACTGCGCTGACTGCGCGCTATTTTAAGTCCGGAAACAGCACCTCCGGCTTTCCCTGGTTTATACTTTTATTTTTAGCGGCTTCCGCCGCAACCACCTATTTCAATTTTTCTAAAGAAATAACCACACCGCTAGTATCTGCTGCCAAGGCGGGATTTTCTATAACTCTTTTCTTAATTGGAACAGGCATCACACGTGATGCGCTTCGAAAAGTAGGATTCCGCCCTATGCTACACGGAGTTTTGTTGTGGCTAATAATCATGAGCGCTGCGCTTTCATTCCTATTATTGGAACGATAAATTTTTGTCTTCATGACAATCCACATACCGTGTTCATGGATTAATTTTTATATTGTTCCTTGACTCGGCCGAATGGAAATCTCGATTGTCATAAGTGTATTGGTGCTGTCGCTGATACTTTTTTCAATGGGCAGATTTTCTGTCGATTGGATTACACTTTGCATGCTTGGTGTACTGATGTTGAGCGGAGTATTAACTCCCGCTGAGGCGCTTTCCGGATTTGGTGAAGATTATGTTTGGATGTTGGCGGCGCTTTTTGTGCTTTCCGGCGC
>JBEGUX010000114.1:0-9021 GCA_041178685.1 Bacteroidota bacterium | reverse complement strand
ATATCCAACTTAGCGGCTAAATATAATCACTTCTGCGTTTTGTCCGTAGACATTCCAAACAAAGTATATAACGGACAAAAGGAAATCGTACTCGTCAACACAAAAACGCAGGCCAAAACTAATAATAACGTACCGATTGTACCGGAAACAAATCCGAGAGCATACGTTCCAATAAAAATAACCGCTAAAACGATTCTGATCGCGCGATCGATTTTCCCCATATTGCTTTTCATAGTATAGAATTTAAGCATAAATCTATACCATTAATAATCCAGCGAGTATGACAAAAATCACACGAGGATTATTCAATAAAAAATGTCATCCAAACCAATGCAACTGCCGCACTTGTCATTAGAAAAAATGTAATCACTCCCAACACATTCGAATACCAACGATTGGTGTAGCTGCCCATTATTTCTCTATTGTTGGAAATATGGAGAATAATAATAATCATAATGGGCGATGTCAAACCGTATAAAACAGCGGTATATAACAATGACTGAACCGGAGAGATTCCGATGAAGTTGATTAAAAGTGCGACAACAACAGAACAAATCATCACTACATAAAAGCCTTTCGCTTCATGGAACTTTTTATCGAGGCCTTCAGACCAACCAAAAGTTTCTGAAGTAATGTAAGATAAGGAGCCGGCAAGTACCGGTATTGCCAGGAATCCCGTACCAATAATACCAATAGCAAATAACAGATAAGCCATTGATCCTGCCAATGGCAATAGCGCCAGCGCTGCTTGCTCTACCGTTTCAATCTGTGTTATACCACTCGGATTCAAGATTGCTCCTGTAGTTAGCATTATAAAAAACATGACAAGACAAGAGAAAAACATTCCAAAGTCTACGTCGGTCCGCATATCCGATAGCATTTTCTTGTCAACCACAAGACTTCTCTGCTGCTTCTCTTCTACTTCCATACTTGTTTGCCAGAAGAACATGTACGGAGAAATTGTTGTTCCCAGTACGGCTACTAAAATGAGCAAATAGGATTTCTCAAAACGAATCTGCGGATGAACTGCGCTAGTAAAAACCAACTTCCAATCCAGATCCACTAAAAAAGGAACAATGAGGTAACTGAAAAGTGCAATACAGAACCATTTCAACAACTTAGCTAATTTTCGGTAGGGCAAGTAAATGATGAAGATCAAAAGAAGCGCAGTAAAAAACACCGAGAAGATTCCAGCATGTATAGTAGGAAATAGCAAATTAGCTACGGCTCCCATGCCGGCAATATCAGCACCAATATTAAGTGTAATCGCCGGAAAACAAGCCAAGATCATCAAATACAATAATGAACGTGAATAATGCTGTTTTAATACACCTGTTAATCCCGAGGAAGTCACTAAGCCAATCCGCGCACACATTTCTTGCATGGATGCCATTAAAGGAAATGTAAACCAAGCTGTCCAAAGCGTAGCAAAACCAAATGTAGCACCTGCCTGACTGTAGGTAGCAATTCCCGACGGGTCATCATCGCTTGCACCTGTTACAAGTCCGGGGCCGATTTTATCTATAAAAGAAGGCTTGTCAGACATTAAACCATGATTTACATTGGCAAAGATGTTGCAATTTTATTGTAATACCATTGATAAAAGTATCAAAATACAGCACTACCAAAGATTGTAAAAGCGGATAATTAAAAAGATGACATATATCATGTCGCCACGCGATTAATTCGCTAATTTTAGCACAACGCTAACTTATTACAATTTTTGTGAGTAATCCTTCTTCTCCCGCCTACTTGAGTAATTTTCGAAAGGGATTGATTGCATTTCTTGAAGAAGCCGGAGCTGTCACACAGTTTGCAGGCCGTTTTTTTTCGCAAGGATTTCGCCCACCTTTTGAATGGCGCGAAGTTATTCGCCAATGTTATGAGATCGGCTATAAATCGCTTCCATTGGTTGGCATCACTTCATTCATCATCGGCTTAGTGCTGACGTTGCAATCTCGACCAACCCTGGTTGAATTTGGCGCTGAAGCCTGGTTACCGGCAATGGTTGGCATATCCATTATTCGTGAAATAGGACCGGTGATTACAGCGTTGATTTGTGCAGGCAAGATTGGTTCCAGTATTGGCGCAGAATTAGGTTCAATGCGGGTAACTGAACAAATTGATGCGATGGAAGTTTCTGGCACCAATCCATTTAAATATATCGTGACTACCAGGATGTGGGCTACAACATTAATGGTTCCTATTTTAGTAGTATTGGGCGATGGAATTGCGTTGTATGGAGCTTACCTAGCCGTTAATCTTAAAGGCGGAATAAGCATGACGCTATTCTTCCATCAGGTATTTGCTTCCACCGAATTCAGCGATGCTGTTCCATCCATCATCAAATCCTATTTTTTCGGTTTTGCTATTGGACTTATCGGATGCTATAAAGGATATAATTCAAAAAAAGGCACAGAAGGAGTTGGCCGTTCGGCTAATAGCGCTGTTGTAGTCGCCTCGTTGCTCATTTTCATTATTGATTTGATTGCAGTACAAATCACAGAACTTTTCGGATTGATATGAGCGATGTACGAAAAGACAATAGTAGCGAACCGGTCATTTCCATCCGGCATCTGCAAAAATCATTTGGCAGTAATCGCGTATTGACAGATTTCAACCTCACAGTAAAAAAGGGAGAAAATGTTGTTGTGTTAGGTAAATCAGGCTGCGGTAAATCTGTTTTGATAAAGTGTATTGCCGGATTATTGTCGTACGACGGCGGTTCCATAAAATTATTTGGAAAAGAAGTAGCAGAGATGTCGCAAAAAGAACTCGATCATAACCGGGCACGGATTGGCTTTGTATTTCAAAGCAGTGCATTGTATGATAGTATGACCGTTGGAGAAAACCTTGAGTTCCCGTTGCGCCACCACGGAAAAGAAAAAACAAAGTCAGAAACACGCGACATTATCGAAGAAACATTATCGAATGTAGGATTATCACATGCGATTGATTTAATGCCTGCCGAACTTTCCGGAGGTATGCGGAAACGTATTGGACTGGCGCGTGCGCTCGTCCTTAAACCTGAAATCATGCTGTACGACGAGCCGACAACCGGTCTTGATCCGGTTACGGGCAAAGAGATTAGTCAGCTGATGCTACAGATGCAAGAAAAATACCACACTTCGTCGATCATTATTTCCCACGATATGAATTGCTCACGGATGACTGCCAACCGTCTGACGGTGATGATTAACGGGATAAATTATGCCGACGGAACATTCGAAGAACTTAAAAATTCAAGCGATCCTAACGTAAATTCGTTTTTTGAATTCACTGCACCATGAATACTGAATCACAACACAAGGTAAAACTTGGCATATTTGTAATCGCAGGCTCGTTACTTTTAATTCTTGGCCTCTATATGATCGGCAAGAATAAAAATATTTTCGGCCGTACGGTGGTTATTAAAACCTACTTCGACAATATCAGTGGTTTACAACCCGGCAACAACGTCCGCTTCTCCGGTATAGATATTGGAACAGTAGATGAAGTGACAATTATAAACGACAGCACTATTGAAGTAACCATGAACATCAAAGATGAAATGGTAGAAATAGTAAGAACAAATTCGGTGGCCTCTATAGGAACCGATGGTTTGATGGGAAACAAGCTGATTAATATTGAACCCGGAACACTAGATGCAGCTAAAATCGAGGATGGTAGCACTATACCCAGTATAAAAGCAGTAGACACTGAAAAAATGCTTCGTACCCTTGAGTCCACCAACCTGAATGTAGAACAGATAACCGCCAATCTCATTCAAATAACCAACAACATCAACCAGAGTCGAGGAACATTATACACGATGTTGATGGATACTACGCTGGCTGCAAGCTTACACAGCACACTTACAAATATCGAAGACATCTCTGTAAACATCAATCAATTTACTTACGGTTTGAATAAAATGAGTACCGATATTCGTAATGGCAAAGGTGCAATAGGGGCGATGATCAATGATACCGGAGCAGTAGCTGAAAATCTTACTGCAACTATGACCCATTTACATAGCTCGAGCGAGAAGATAGAGATGGCCGCAACACAATTAAACGATTTACTATTTTCCATAAAAAGCGGAAACGGAACTGCCGGTGCATTGATTAGCGATAGCGCTATGGCCGCACAATTGCGAAGATCAATTACCTACATTGACTCCAGTGCCATGAATTTCAACATGAACATGGAAGCGCTTAAACAAAGTTTTTTGACGAGAAGGTATTTTAAAAACAAGGAGCGCTCCAAATAAAGAACAATAATGGAAATCAATCAATCGAATCGGCTGCAAACGATTACCAACACGCTACTTCTTATTTTACTTGGAGGAACAATTCTTTATCTAGGAAAAAGTATTTTTATTCCTTTAAGCTTTGCCTTGCTCATTTGTTTTATCCTATACCCATCTTGCGAACGTTTGGAAAGAAAGGGAATGCCGCGTGCTGTTGCTATTGGATTGAATCTTTTGGGACTTACCATTTTACTGCTACTTATATCGTACTTACTCATCAGCCAATTTGCAAAATTCGCCTCCGACTGGCCGGTGCTGAAATCTAAATTAATTTTAACCTACAACGAACTTCAAAATTTTATCGCTTCACGTGCAGGGATAAGTCTGCACGAACAAGATCAATGGATTAAAGAAACGATGTCCGGAACTTCCGGCCGATTTCTCTCTTCGCTATCCGGCATTATTTACTCATATATTGTCAATTTAGTGCTGGTTATATTAATACCCATTTTTGCGGGACTGATTTTATACACGCGGGAACGTTGGGTGCATGTGCTTTATATGATATTTCCAAAAATTTCTAAAGAGGAGATCAAGCAAGTATTGAAAGATTCTATCACGGCCTACTTCAACTTCATAAAAGGAATGGGTATAGTTTACCTGGTAGTTGGATTATTAAATAGTATCGGACTTTGGATTTTAGGAATACCTCATCCGTTCTTATTTGGTTTTATCGCATCCGTACTTACTTTTATTCCTTACGTTGGCATTGTAGTAGCTTCGCTGCTTCCGATTACTATATCCTGGCTGACTTTTGACTCTGTGTGGTATCCAATTGGCGTTATTGGCATCTTTACCTTCGTTCAATACTTGGAAGCCAACGTTATTTTTCCATTAGCCGTAAGCAGCCGGTTAAGTATTAACACATTCATCACGATCATAGTGATCTTATTTGGCGGAATAATTTGGGGAGCTGCCGGAATGATACTATTTATTCCTTTTATTGGAATTTTGAAATTAGTAGCCGATCGAACAGAAAAGCTTAAAGTGCTTGCGCTTATTTTGGGAAACGGAAAGGTCAACTAAGCAGCAGCATCTGCAGTCAGTTTGTATTTGGCTAGTGCTTGACGATATTGGATAAATTCAAGTATGTTATCCAAATCGATGTAGCCTTTTATAGCGCCATTCTCACGAACTACAGCTAAAGCGGATTGATTGATTTGCAACTTAGCAAATAAATCTTCCAGCGAATCCTGAAATCCCGTTTCCAAAAGTTCGCGCGACATACAAGACGAAACATAGACATCTTGTCCATGTCGACCTATGCACTCCATCAACAAATTTCGATCAATCACACCTACCGGACGGCCTTCTTGTATAACAATGAACTTAGTAACAGCGCTGTTGAGTAATTCTTTTGCCGCCTCCCGAAGTGTTTGTCCCGCAGGAATCTCCGCAACTTCACGCATAGTAATATCTCCGGCGATAGCCTCTTTTAAAATTGAACGAGTAGTGTAATAATTCGACTCCACTTGCGCGGCAAGAATGATAAAGACGCCAATCAACACCAGAAAAGGATTTGCGTAAAAACCGAGTACAATCATCCCAAGTGCTATTACTTGTCCGATACGCGCAGCAATACGTGTAGCTTTAAGCTGGCCTAGTTTGAATGTAAGAAGTCCACGCAGAATCCGGCCACCATCCATAGGAAATGCAGGTATTAGATTAAAAAGTACCAAGGCTATGTTAGCGTAGAAAAAATGAGCCGGCCAGGTTGAAAAGCTTATACCACCTATTCCGGTAAAAGACGGCAGCGGTCGTTCAATATAAAGAATCAAGTAGACAGCCATCGCAATAATAACATTGACTAGCGGCCCTGCAACAGCCACTAAAATTTCCTGTACGGGCTTTTCGGGAAGCCGCTCCATTCTTGCCATTCCACCAATAGGCAACAAGACAATATCTTTTGTACGACAACCAAACCGGCGTGCCATCAAGGCATGGCCGAGTTCGTGTAAGATCACCGTTAAAAATACTGCCAACACCAGAGTAGCAACTAAAATACCGGAATAAAATCCACCACCCCGCCACCACTCGCTAACCATTACATAAATAATCAACAATGGAAAGCTCCAGTGAACATATAACTTAATCCCTTTAATAGTTAATAGTTCCCAGGAGCCTTTCATTGCGATACTTTTATGTTGCTCGTGTTAAAAGTAAATGTAAACACGAATTACTTTTAGCTATGATAAATCATCAAAGGCAAATGAGAGTGGTAGGCCATTCGCTTAGACATGCTACGTTCAAACAGCTTTTGCGTAAACGACCGGTGACGAATTGTCATTGCCAATAAATCGGCACCTGATTGCTCTATGAAGGCATTCAATCCTTCATATATATCCATCTTTCCAAGCACCTGAAATTTGATGTAACCGTATTTGGTTTCTTCTACCAGTCGCTCCTTGAATCGTTCAATGGCATCAACTTCATACACACGCTGCTCATTGTTGTCACTGATATGAAGGATAACCACTTCAGCGTTGAACATCTTTGCGAATTCAATGAATGATTGTACATTCTGAAAATCACCTTCTTCATAATTAGTAGCGTAAACCAGTCGGCTAAATTGTTTCCATTTAGCACCATATGGAATCGCTAGAACCGGACAGTGCGCCGTATCCAGTACAGAAGCGGTAATGGTTCCAACTAGCACTTCCCTCAAGCCGGAAGCACCTTTAGTCCCCATAACTATCAAATCAGCGCCTACATTTTTAGCTGTCTTAGAAATCTGGTCTTCGGCATAGCCTTCGTTTACCGATAAATCAAATTTAATTTCAGGATACAATTTGGAAAAACGGTTTATCGCATAGGTTAATCCATCCATCGATGATTTTTCCAACTCAGCGTCCGATGGCATCCCTAACGGAAGATCAGATGCATATACCGGCAACACATACGAGTGATACAATGTTATTGCAGCGTTGAACTTTTTTCCAATGGCAGCTGCAAAATGTAACGCGTTTTCTGCATCTTCGGAAAAATCGATAGGAACAAGAATCTTTTTCATGGTTATTTTGTATTTAAAAAATTAACTACGAGTTACAAGTGCTATCCGTTCGTAAGCATCGAGGCGGCCATTACGAACAAACTGAACATCGCCTCCATTTTTTATAACAGTTTCAATAATGTCATCAACTGCATCCTCAATGTGCCGTGTTGATCCAGCAACTACCTCGTCGAGAACAAGAGAAAAACCATTTTCGCTAATAGTTGCAGATTGCACGAAGTCGCGCTCAACAAGCAACAGTCGGGCTCTTCCCTCCTGAGCTGCCTTCCAAACCTGTGCAATTCCGCTTTCGTAGTGGTCATTTCCAACGGCTGTTGCCAGTATACGCAGTGAATTGTTTTCTGCGTCTTCGTTCAATTTCTCCAGAATGGGTTCTATCTTTTTTCTAATTTCCGGTGTTGTCGCATGATCGTAATTCCCCTCCACGTAGCCAATAATTTTCCTTGCATTAGAAGTGATTGAGCGCATGTACCCAATAGCTTTTACATCACCGATCACAATAACCGCAGGAATATTAGCTGCCGTTACTTCACGCTCGATCACATCATCAACGAAACGAATAAAATTGTGTGCATTCTTCTCGTCAAATGCTTCAGTATCGAGATAATCCCAACCCGGCAATGAGTGACTGTTGGTTACATCCGTGATATTCTCAGGCATATTTTTGTATTTGACTGGAATAAAAGTATTTCCATAGCCGAGAGTAGTACGAACACCATTTTTTGTCATCATAACCAACAAGTATTGCTTGTTCATTTTTGCAGAATACAAAAGATCACGAATTTCAAAAGAATCATCAACGATTACCTTTTCTGTTACTTCAAAAGGAAGGTGGACTACCTTTGCGTGATGCGGAGAAACATAGATAGCTAAACCGTTTGAGAGCTGTTTGAAGTTGATAGATGCTATCGTATGTTTTAATTTTTCGGTGATATTATTTGCTAGTTGCTTGCCAAATCTTGTATGCAACTGATCATCCACTTTTAGTAAAATTTCGCCCAGATGTTTTTGATCGAGCTTAAAGTCAGGGTAACGTGGATGTGTAGGTAAAATAATTGAAACGGCAGGATATTCCTTTTGTCCGATCAAGGTTGAAGCAACAGTTTCCATAAGAGCTTGTTTTTAGATTAATTTGATGCCTGAAACAACGCGTTTCAAACTGATTTTCTACTGTAAACGTACCAACGTAAACTCCAATCGCAGCTGACCGTCATCAAGGATGCAAATGATATTTATCATTAAAAGGCAACTTTGGAACTTTACAATCATAAAACTGTTACCTATCTTTACAGTAATGAGATTATCCGCCTTGAAAACTCCGCTACATCTGATTTTTGCCTTTTTACCGGCTATTTTTTTACTAAACAGCTGTAAAGACGATTCTGAGACCCCATTACCGTCTACCGGAAGCATCAACATTACCGTCGAACACTATACCGGAAACACTCCGCTCCAGCTTGGACAACTTAATGCGGTAAACGCCGCAGGAAATACCTACCAGGTAGATCTCCTTAAATATTATATCTCAAATATCACTCTTGTACGCTCCGATAGCAGCACCTACAACCTTGGTAATTACGACTTGATTGATGCCGATAATCCCGCTTCGATGGAAATCAGCGGAACCAATATTCCTAACGGAAATTATATAGGCGTACGCTTTTTCGTGGGTGTCGACACTGCACGTAACAATTCCGTGGATCAGTCGGGTGATTTAGAT
>JBEGUX010000113.1:0-17034 GCA_041178685.1 Bacteroidota bacterium | reverse complement strand
ACAAGCTGATCATATCTGGCATTGAATTGATACGCAATCAAAAGAACAAGCCGGTGGTTGTAAAAAGTTTTTTAACTACGAATGGAAATCTATCGCATACCGGTTATTTTGAACTGAATTATCAAGGCGATTCAATCTCAGAAATTATTCAATATTCTCAAGCGATAAATGGCGAAAAGATCGCTCCGATTTACCGTCATTATAAATTTCGCGGAAGCCTTGTTGCTCCTATTTTAATCACCGACTACTCTAGCGCATGGATGGAGAACGGACAATGGAAAGACTATCGTATCAACCATCAGGAGGCGCAAAAAAATTTAAAAGTTTTCGAGTCAACTTCACTTTCCGGACGAGATATGGGAATAATCATTCGAAATCAATACCATACTGATGCGTTTGGAAATTTAATAGCTATGACACAGGAAACGGTCAACGAATCTTTTTCTGAAAAAGCAGGTGAATTAAGGTACGATATTGAATACGACAAAATCTCCGGAAAGCCATCCAAAATTACCACCTTCTTTCTCGATGAGAATCACAATATGCAACCATCGCTTCGCATAGAAGCCAGTAATGATTTATCTTTTATCAATAAAACAGAATTATCTGGCTTTTCTGTTTTCCCAAATCCAGCGAGTAACATTGTCAATATTCATTGGAATAATGACTTATTAAAAAATGTGACTCTTGAATTAAAGACCGTCACCGGAGAGATAGTTAAGCACATTGATAATGCTCCAAATGATAGTGGCTCAACTACCATTTCGCTCAACGATGTGGCTCCAGGTATTTATCAAATCAGCTTGTCTGATGGAATGGAAACAAAAACTATTCCGCTGATTGTCCTTGAAAACAAATAATCGAATAAGTCAACTTATTCCTTTACCAGCCGGAACGAGCTTACTTCACGATCATTTATTATACGTGCAATATAAATGCCGGCAGGCAAATCCGGATACAGTATATTTTCTCCTGATAAAAGTTCACGCTGCAAAACAATTCGGCCTTGGTTATCCATCAATTGCAATTGTGCATTTTCAGGAGTAACTATTACACAAGATGTATGGATAGGATTTGGATATACGCGTAATTGTGAAGTGTTGCTAACAAGATCATTTACTCCACTGCAGATATCGAAGGTTACATTGATTGTATCGCGATTAAAGCAACCCACCTGACTAGTTACTGTTACACGGAATGCAAAAGTTCCGAGTCCGCGTCCGGAGGTGTCTACTGTTATTGATTGAGTTGCAGCGCCAGTCGACCAGCTGAAAACGGAACCTGTGTTCGCCGCATTAAGGAGCAGAAAACTTCCAGCACAAATGGTTGTATCCGGTCCGAGGCTTACTGATGGTGCCGGATTTACGATAATTGTTTCTACATCGCTAGCGCTGCAACCGTTAATATCCGTATAAGCGTAGGTAATTGCGTGTGTTCCAACACCGGCTATCGCTGCATAGAAAGTAGAACCACCAACACCTTGTCCGGTGTAAGTTCCACCCGCAGGCTGACCTCCGCTCAATGGAAGCGGTCCTGTATTCACACAACGTGCTGCGAAAGGCTGCAACGTTACTACAGGTAAAGGATTAACAGTAATGATAGAAGTGTCGCTTGACGAGCATCCATTGGCATCGGTAAATGAATAATATACGGGCTCAGGACCAATTCCAGCTGTAGATGGATTAAAGGTGCCGGATGAAACTCCTGTACCGGAATAATTTCCTCCGGCAGGCGATCCACCTGTTAGCGGAAATGCGGCTGCATTAATACAAATTGAGGATTGTGTTGTAAGTGTTACAACAGGCGCTGCATTAACTACTACAGTTGCAGTATCTGAATTTTCACAACCGTTAGCATCTGTATAAAAATAAACAACCGGGAAAGCACCTACACCACTTGCCGTAGGATTAAACTGCGAACCGTTAACAAATGAACCCGAATAAAGTCCGCCTGCAGGTGTGCCTGATGTAAGCGTGAAAGGAGCTCCATTGCTACACTTTGGTGATGGAGCGGTAAAATTAACAACAGGAGGCGTAAGCACTGTTAAAGGTGATACCGCAGTATTTGTACAACCATTACCATCGGTATAAGTATAATCTATTGTAAATGTACCGGAACCTGTTATCGAAGGATTGAATGTTCCGGAGGTAACTCCGGGCCCTGAATAGGTTCCGCCAACCGGTGAACCACCAATAAGTGTAAAGGTGTTAGACTCCGGGCAGACATTCGGAAATGCACTTAATGTCACTTGCGGTAACGCTAGTACAAGAATGGTATTTGTTGCTGTATTGGAACAACCATTGGCAGCAAAGTAGGTATAAGTTATTGTCTTATTACCCGGCCCTGTGACCAAAGGGTTAAAATATCCGCCACCTACTCCTGTCCCACCGTATATTCCTCCGGCAGGACTTCCACCGGTAAGTAATAATGGTGCAGCATTCGCACAGATTGGATTGAACGAGGCAAGCGTTACGGTTGGTGGTGCTGTTACTGTTAAAAATGATGTTGCACTATTGGTACAACCTGTAGGACTGGTAATCGAATAACGAATCGCAAATGTTCCAACGCCGGAAAGTGAGGGAAAAAATGTTCCGCCACTCACAAAGGACCCGCTATAAGCTCCACCCGCTGGTGATCCGCCGGTAAGGGTTACAGGACCACCATTTGCACAAGCATCATTGAAAGCACCAAGACTAACCAAAGGGAGTGGATTTACAGTGATTTGTACAGCAGCAGTTGCAGTACATCCATTACTGCCATATCCGGTAACAGTATACGTTGTCGTTGTTGTTGGGAAAACTGAAACAATCGAATCTGTGTAATTCACTAATGATGTAGTTGGATTCCATGTATAGCCAATTACATCGCCATTTGCAAAGAGTAATGTTGAGTCTCCTTGACATATAACAGATGAAGCGGCATTGACGGCCACTGTAACACCAATTGCTGTTGCACTTGCCGTTGGGTAACCAGTAATAAGATAATCTGCGCCGCCTCCATTTCCATTAAATTCAAATACAGCAACGTAGTATGTCACACCACCAGTAAGGCCGGTAATATTCACACTGGTTGCGTTACTATTTGAAACGACATAGGTACCTCCGCCAATATCAGATCCAAGACCAAATGCCGTACTGGCACTATAACCTATAGCATCTTGAGGAAAAAAAGCAATAGGAGCCGTGGAAATTACAACAAGGTGCTGAGCGCCATCACCATTAGTCCAGCTTACATCCATCTCATTACACAAACTAGTGATGAGATTAAGGTTGGTAGCAGGTAAGGTCGGTTCATTGGCTGCACGGATGGATTGAAACCCATTCAGTAGTAAAATGAACATTACGAACAGCAAACGAGTCGGGAAATGGGCGGTTTTCATAGCGGTCAGGACAACATATTAGTTTACGTAAATACTTTCCGAAGCGTTACGCTCCTTCTTGCAATATCTCGATTCGCTCAATTTTATCACCTGCACGAATGGCATCGATAACATCGAGACCTTCAACAACTTTTCCAAAACATGTATGGTTACGGTCTAAGTGCGCAGTGTTTCTGCGGGAATGACAGATGAAAAATTGCGACCCACCTGTATCGCGTCCAGCATGCGCCATAGAAAGAACTCCGCGATCGTGGTATTGATTGTCGCCGGTAAGCTCGCACTTGATTTTATATCCAGGACCACCGGTACCGGTGCCGATAGGGCAGCCGCCTTGAATTACAAAATCAGGAATGACGCGGTGGAAGGTTAAACCGTCATAAAATCCCTTTTCCGCAAGGTCACAGAAATTTTTAACGGTATTGGGAGCATCTTGTTCGTAGAACTCTACTTTCATGTCTCCTTTTTCGGTGTGAATAATGGCTTTTTTCATAGTTACTGCAAAGATACAGTAGTTCGAAAGGAAAATGAAAGGAATTAAAGGATACATTAAAACAAAAGCCCGTCTCGGGAAAGACGGGCTTAAAATATCAAGAATTTTACTTTTTAACGAACGAGCAACTTTCCTTGTGTAAGGAGCTGATTTGATTCGAGAATTCGGTAGAAATAAAGTCCGGAACCCAGTTCAACAAAAGGAAGGTCTGTTGTGCCGTCTCCTAATCCATTCAGCGATTTTACCATGCGACCGGAGGTGTCGTACAACTCAAACGAAGCATTTCCCTGCGTTCCGTTCAACACAATTTGCGCGTAATCATCGGCAGGATTCGGAAATAACGCCACGCTAAATGTTGGTTTATCATCTTGAAGTCTTAAAAACTCACTATCGTCAGCCGCAACAATAGGCATATTGTTGGGGCCTATATAGATAATCTGACAGAAGCGGCTTTGACATTGTGTTGCTGAATCTGAAATGGAAAGACAAACATTATAAATTCCCGGACGTGGAAACTGATGCACCGGATTGGGCTGATTGGAGAAAGTGGAGTCGCCAAAGTTCCACAAGAATTGTGAAGGTGTTCCCGTGGAGAGATTGTAAAACGCCAACGCTCTGGGAGTTGCAGGAACCGGCTGAAAATTGAAGAACGCACGGCAACGGGTAGTATTAATTACTGGTGGTCGAACAACGATTGTCCGACAAACGGTATCTGAACAAGATCCCGCCGAATTAACTGTTGAAACAATTAAACAAACCTGATAAACACCGGTATCGGCATAGGTATGAATTGGCGTTCGCATCGAAGATGTGTCGCCATCTCCAAAAGTCCAGAAATAAGTCGTTCCCGGCGACATCGTCATAGTCACAAATCGGAAAGTGTTAGGTTGATTAAATTGACGAACGAAATTGAAATTAGCATTACAAACCGGAGGAAGAGGAACATTGACCCGAACGCTGTCGCACCACGTATCCGTACATACATTTCCGGCAGTACTGATACGAGATACCGTCAAACAAACCCAATACATACCGGGCTGTGCATACTGATGAGTAGGCGTAGCAAGATTTGATGTTGAACCATCGCCAAAATTCCATGCATAGGTTGCTGTGTTAATAATCAGCTGCGGACGAAACCCAACGGTCTGTGTAAGATTATTCGCTCCCCACGAAAAACGAGCATCGCACGGATTAGGTACCTGTGTGATGATTACACTGTCGCACCAGGAAGCAGTACATTGAACACCACCATTGACTCCCGGAACAGTGACTGTTAAACAAACTAAATAATTGCCGGGTTGCGTATAAATATGTCCAGGATTTCTCATGGAAGAGCTATCGCCATCACCAAATGTCCAGCGATATATAGCTACTTGCGGATTGGGAGCTGGAGCAAAATAAACGGAGTTCGGTTGCTGTCCGAATTGAAAGGCAAAATGTGCATCACAGTTGACTGCGACACTGTTAGTGAAAACAGAGTCACAATAGGTAGTCGTGCAAGTTCCATTAGTTACCGTCAGGCAAACATTATACGAACCACCGGAAGGGAATTGGTGACTTGGCGCCAATTGATTTGACGTGGTTCCATCACCGAAGTTCCATTGATAAATAGATCCTGTTGGATTTAATGCAGGACTGAACTGAACTGTATTACTGGCTGAAGTGTTTGTCCATGTAAAGTTTGCATTACACATGGATGTGTTTGTGCCCACAAAAACGGAATCACACCATTGTGCAGTACAGGTTGTGCCGGTAGCAGTCATCACTGATATTGTAAGACAAGCCACATACGTTCCCGGCTGCAAATATAAATGTTGAGGATTAGGCACATTTACTGTTGGACTGCCATCACCAAAGTTCCAGGAGTATGTTGCAACAGTATTTTGTTGTGTTGGAACAAAGTAAACACTCATGGACCCCGGCTGTCGCTGCCAGTTGAATTGTGCATTGCAACCGGTATTCTGTGCATTAGCAGCCGTCAGCGTCAGTACAAAAAGCAAGAATAACCAAGTTCTAGGTCCGGCTTGAATTGAAAAAATATTTTTCATGGTATTGGATTTTGATCGTAAAAGAAATCCTTTGACGATGGGTTTCGTCATAGGTTTAAAATTGGTAATGAAAATTAGTAATTAACTCGGGAATTTAAAAGAGTGTAAATCGCCTAATAACGCTCAAAATCTGATAAATCCAATCAGTTCGTCAAGTTATTTAGCATAAAGCGTCTGGGTGTAGTCTTTCCAGGATTTTTCTTTGAAAATATTATCGCCATAATAATGAGAAATATCCCTAAGAAAACGAGAGGGAATAAATCCGGGAACCGCATCTAAAATTTTATTTTGCTCGTCCAGCACTACCAACATTGGCAGCACCAGATTATTTCTACATAACTCCATGGATAATTTGTTGAAAGGAATTTGTTCATTAAATGCTCCATTCAACTGTTTATCATTAAAAAAATAATTACCATCCGACAATGCATTTAGTTCGATAAGATCATACGTTAGCTTAAGGTATTCAAGGTTCATCGTATCTGAAAATGATGTGCGGCGCATCACTTTACAAGCGTTGCACCATTCGCTATCTACCAAAACAAGTGTCTTCCGCTTACGCGAATACTCCGGACGAAAAAACGTTTCCGGTGTAGTCCAACTAAGTTTATCCATCGCAACCTTATTCGTAGAGTCAAAGAATGCTCTTTCGTATTGAGCCTTGAAATCATCAAAGTTACAGTTGCGGGAAGCGTTCTCCAGAATAAATATCAGAATTGGCTCGATCTTCTGTGTCTCTAAATAGCCGGCAGCACTAAGGGAAACAGCAAACTTGTTTTGCGCTGCATCGTAGCCATTCAAAAATATAGTTGAAGGATAAGATAATTTCCCATTCAATAATTCAACTGCCAATTCATGCGGACGTCTTGGCTCGGGAGAAGTCGGGCGGTAAGTTTTACCTAAATAAACAATTGTGTCTTTACCCTCAGCATTAAATTTTACAGGATAAAAATTAATGTTAATGTATTGTGCCAACCCGGGATCAGCGTACGTGGTTTTCATCATGTGTTTACACCAGCCGCACCAATCGGTATAAAAATCTAAAATTATTGGCTTTGGAGCTGTTTTGACTTTCTCCATCGCCTCTTGCAGCGTCATCCATTTCACCAAGCTTCCCATCTCATCCGGCTGCTGGGCTTTTATCCCAACAATGAGAATGAAATTGATTGCTAAAAAAATGGCAGCTGCTTTTAAACGATACATAGTTTTCAAAGGTACTAACGAAGGATGATTAAATAATGAATCGATAAAACGGAAATTTATTCTTTACCGCCCACTAACAATTTCTGTGTGTACTTTCCGGTGATAGATCCCTCCAATACCAAATAATAAACCCCGGGAGCAAGAGATTCATTGATTACCAACTGATGATCTCCGATCGTTTTGTACTCGTCTTGAAGCACTTTTACGATCTTTCCTTGCTGATCAACCAATGTTAAACGCAGCTGTTGATGCGACTGCAGACTATAACGTACTGTGAAATTACCATTGGATGGGTTCGGATAGGCCAATACTTTAAGTGCAAAAGGATCTGGACGGCTAATGCCGGCAAACAACGAATCGGTAACATACATAGAGAACATTCCGCGACCATGCGTAGCAATTGCTACAAGTCCATCCGAAGTGCGGACATCCATCATATCGACAACTGTATAGCCTATCTCATTCGCTGCGATATCCGTCCAAATCGTATTTAGTCCGTTCAGATTATTTGTCGCATACAACCCAACACTCGTTGCAGCAAGGTAAATGTTTCCGGATGTAGCAGGGACAATGGAAATCCAGCGCACTGATGGACCTGCTCCTGTTCCTGCGCTGGATGCTTCCAAATTTCCGGCGACTTTTGTCCACGTAACTCCGGCATCGTTAGTAGCATAAATACTATAAACTCTGTAATTTGAAAACGATACCACGACATGATCGCCGTTGTTGGGATCAACAGCAATACAACTGATATTAGCGGAAGTTGGGAATACGCTTGTTCCGGTAATTTCGGTGACAACAGGAGTTGCACTATCTGCATTATCCATGCGGAAAATACGACGATTATTATAACCGTAATAGACGCGATTAGCCGGTGTTTTACAAACGGCAACTGCACTGATTTTAAATCCGGAAACCGAATCCGGAAATTGAAACCATCCGGTAGATAGTGTATCCCATTGACCGGTCAAAGGAATAATATCAAGGCTATCGTTGCGCCAAAGCCGACTACCGGCCGGCAAATACATTCGATTGTTGTTGTTGGGATCCAGTGCAAATGGAGAAATGAATAAATAATTATCTCCTCCAATAGGATCAATTCGTCGGAATGCGAGAACATTGCCGGCGCTATCCAATTGATATCTCGCAACTCTTCCCTCCTGGCGAGACATGTAATAATAAGCATGGCCATCTTCAATGGCACAATAACCTCCATCACCAAATCCGGGATGTGCCCAGGGTGTAAGTAAATCACTACTCGCTGTATACCATGTGCCATTATCCTGCGTTCCACCTATTACAATATCGTTAGCCACTTGACCATGATCAAGTGCAACAGTATAAAATTGTCCGGTAAGGTAACCTGCGCACAACGAATCCCAGGTAACAGTTGTAGCTCTGTTATTTTCGGTACGGTACACACCACCGTCATTGGCTTGTAACATTCGATCCGGATTTGACGGATAGAAAAATAAATCGTGTTGATCCGAATGGTTGTTAGGATAATTGCCATAGAATGGAATGGTGGATACCGGATCGTAACCTCCGATTAATACCACATTACTGTCGGAGGTAAAGCCATCAGTAGATCTATATAAATTGGTACCTCCCACGTAAACTACTTGCGGGTCTGATGGATGCACCCGAACTAACAAATTGTACCCGCCTTGTGCATTAAAATTTCCCAATTGACTGGTACTATCCTGTGGTAAATTGATAGAAAGATCTTCCCACTGACCACCCGCTCCGGTTCCATTACCTGAAATATACGTGTACTTCAACAAGCTGTTCCACTCTTCATCACCCTTATAGTTGGTTGTTCGTTTACCGTGAAGTGGTGTAAGTCCTAAAAAATATACTTCATTCGAATTAGAGGGATTGATTCCTATGACAAGCCTGTCGAAGGTAGCTGTATCTAAATCTGCGGGAGTTATTTTTGCCCAGCCGAGCACTTTATCTTTTCGCCAGATTCCTTTTGATGGTCCATCGCTACTCAATGTTGCATATACTACTCCTTCAGGAGTTACTGCAACGTCGGTAAAATAAGAAAATGTAGAGCCGGAATTATTTCCACGATCAACAGTCCATGAGGTTCCGCCATTCACGCTACGGAAAATCGCACCGTACGTAGCAACGTATATTACATTGTTTATGGTATCGCTGGGATCCAATGCAACACGCCATCCTAAATCCCAAACATTGTCAAACGTATGAGGCGTGTTGGAGCTACTACTTGTGACAACACTCCATGTAATACCACCATCAGTAGAACGATAAAGTCCGTTTCCGAGATAATATGCGCCGCTTCCGCTGGAAGATGCTCCATACCCTTCGCCTGTTGTATAATACCAATTATTGGTACGACCTGGACGTGTGTCTTGAACTATACTGGTAACCGCCGGATTTTGTCCGGCCGGCGAAACACGGGTCCACGTTGCACCACCATCGGTTGAACGCCACATCCCACCGTTAACAGAACCGGCTAACAAGATATTTTCATCGGTGATATCTACAGCAATTGCTCGTGTCCGCCCACCTAAATTCCATGGACCACGTTCGTTGATTGTAGAAAACGTGCGTGCAACACTATTGGAAGGATTTGATTTCGGTAATTGCGTTGCGAATTCCAATTCTTCATTACGCATACCGGCCGGAATTTTTCCGGTAGCAGGATCAGCTAACCGTTGAATTTCCCAGCGAGCTCGGGCCACAGCATCGTCTTTGGTATCGATATGCTGAAAAGCCGGAGAATTAAAACCGGATTGTGCATGCGCTGCGGCAGACAATAATAACAGAAGGAATAACTTGGTTTTCATCTTGTCAAGATACAAAAGAGTTGCGGGTAGCAAAACAGTGACTGAAAAAACAAAATGAACAAAAAAAGCGGCCGGTAATAGTACCAGCCGCCCTGAAATTCGTAAAGAACAATTATTATTTAGAAATGCGATAGGTGGATTGTTTATCACCACTACGCACAGTAACCGCATATACTCCCTTTGCCCACTCGGTGGTTTGAATGGCTAACTGATCACCGGAAAACTGTTCGTTGTAAACAAGACGACCGGTCAAGTCGGTAATAGAAACCATAACCTCTATCTCGCTATTTGTAAGTCGAATTGTCAACTGATCTTGCACCGGGTTAGGAAAAATAGTCACGCCGTTAAAATTCTGTAAAGACGATATTCCAAGTGTTGGTATGGCGGTACACACGGATGTATCTGTACATGATCCGTTTGTAATGATAACAGCATATGGCCCAACTGTAGGAGCAACAAACACTTGTCCGGTCTCTCCTGGAATTGGCTGATTTCCGTTGGAACAATCAATCCATTGATACTGCGCGTTGACCTGCAGCGCGGTCAATGTATTCCCGGACAAAGAAACAGCATCATTGATACCGGCGGTGAGAGTCAATCGTACAGTAGAGTCGCAACCGGATGCGGAAGGAAATGATTGTGTGTATATGCCTGGACTTGTCAATGACTGTAATCCGAACGTATACGTGCTGCCCGGACAAATATTATCTGCAATATCTGTCACTGTAGTTACACCACTAACAAAATTTGACGTTGGACCGCTCAGTGCGAATCCGCTGAATAAACCATTACTATTGCCGGTTTCATCCGTCAATGAAGTTTGTCCAACATTGATACCACCTGCAGTTCCCTGGTTACATTTATAGTAAAGTTGTAAGCCGAGTGTAGAAGGGGATGTGCCAAAGTTCGCCAGACAACGAATTTGAAACGGTGAGAGAAACCTGTTCCAAAGTGTTACTTCGTCTACCTCACCCAACAAGAAATAATTAAATGCACTGTACACCATACTTCCTATGGTAAATGGAACCGTAGTATTGGTGATGTTGCCATTAGCAATTGTGTTTCCAACTACTATTCCATTACGGTAAAGGGTGAGCTCACTTCCATTATATGTAAGCGTATAATGTTGCCAAACACCAACTTCTATGGTAGTATCCACAACATCAAAATTAACACCGGAGGAATTTCTAAAACGTGCTTCCACACGACGATTTCCAAATTGCACGATATAAAAATCAGCATCGACATTATTCCGGATTCCGGCAAAACCATCGTAATCCGGGAAAACGATGTTTGAATTCATCGGCTTCACCCAGCAGGTTAAGGAAATCTGGTTGGAGCCGGCAATACGTGCGGAAGCGCCCGGCACTTCCACCTGATCATCAATATTATCAAAGTTAAGTGCGTTTTCCGACTGAGCAAAAGTTGACGCTGATATCAAAAGGAATAAAACAAAGACAATACAACTACTAATTACTATTCGTATGTGTTTTTTCATGGTGGATAGGTTTATGAATTCAAAAATAAAAAAAACGGGCGACCGCCTCTGCAACCGCCCGTTCTTTCATGAAGTTATTTACTCGACAACTAATTTGCCGGTACGAAGCACCTGGCTGTCGTCTGTCGTGATACTGTAGAAATAAATACCAGCCGGCAGTTGACGGATATCCAGTTCTTGTCCTGCATAGACATTTGAGCGATCAATAACTGTACGTCCTGAAGTATCCATTAGGCGAAGCGTAAGTTCGTTGGTTAGTTTGCCGGAGATTGTCAAGAAGCCTTTAGATGGATTTGGAACCAGCTGAACAAAAGGCTGACTGCTGATGGAAGCAACACCAGTATTAAAGGTAACGGTGATGGTCTGATAAGCGGTATCAGTAAAACAACCCTCATCCGTTAAAGAAACTAACATCACGTCATACACGCCGGGTGCAGCATAATAATGAGTAGTATCAAAATAAGCGTAACCTGAAGTGCCATCGCCGAAATCCCAGAAGCCGATCGTGCTCGCTAAACTATAATTGTCGAAATACACTGTTGTTCCGGTATCGGGATAGACAAGGAACTGCGCAGTTGGAGCACCAATTACGCGAACCACAACACGCGTAGTCGTTGTTTGAGAAGGCGTTCCGTTATCCTGACCCAGGAATTGAATGGTGTGAAAGCCCAAATTGTTATTCGTAGCTATAACCTGCACCTCAGCTGTTCCAACAGATCCGGAAACAAGGCTGGTGATAGTTGCGTCCTGGAGATTCCCAAAGTTAACTGTTGGTGTTATTTGCTGACTTGGCTCAGGACCTAGAAATGATACGGAGAAGGTTGATGAGTCACCAACGCAAAGCACCACAGTATCACAAGCGGACTGAGAGCTAACAACCGGAGCAATGTTGAAGTTACTAACGCAGGTGTTGAAAAAGAACGATTGATTATCGAGAAAATCAATGCCATCAGGAAGACCACCCGGACCATCATATAAATTACCCGGCTGATCAAAGCGTCCCATCTGAATATAATTGATACCATTTCCCTGGTTCACACCAACGGTTGCAGGAGTGCCACCGAAGCCACCGATACCCAAAGAGGCATCGCCGGTCGTCCATTCCATATTCTTGTAGCAGAATCCCACATTATAACCGGCTGGGAGCAGCGGATCCAATCCATCGGTAATGACGAGCTGAAAGGCATTACGCTTATCATCGTAAGAATTGAAATAACCAACCGAATCCCATTGAACAATAAGGTGGGAGTTGGTTTGCTCATAATATACAAGTCCACTTGCCGGACCACGAGTATCAACATCAGCCCAGAACGGAGCAATCATCACGAAATTAGTATTCGGAAATGAGTCCGCGCTGTAAGTAGCATACGGCTGTCCAAAAGAAATATTTCCGTTGTTATTGATGAATAGCTTTCTGTAATACGTACCATAAAAGCAGAACGGAGAAACCAGCGTGATAGTATCAGTTGAACCGTCATCATTACGATATTCCGGAGCCGTTCCATTTAAAAATGGAGCCACCTGAAATCCGCGATCACGTTCTACCCAGCAGTCGCAAGAGCTAATAGTACGTTGTGTTCCTTCAGGAGAGATGACAATCTGAGCGTGATCCGCCGAATTGCGGGCGATATTGTTGGCCGGGTCTTTTCCGGGATAAGCCGGATACGGAGCGGTAGATACATTGGAGGTTTGTGCCTGAACGGCAACTGCCATTAGGAAACCTGCCAGGATGAGTACTGTTTTCTTCATTTTTTAGATTGGATATAAGGGTGTGGTTGGAACAAATTTAACTATTTAATCGAGTTATATAACCAGCAATACCACCACTCTTTATTAAGGTTCTATTGTGGAAAGCTGCTGCGGTGAGCAGAATTGCGTTTTTTGTCGCGATATTTACCTCGCCCAAAAGAATATTCTTCCCGCTTTTTATGGAAAAATTACCGATTTACGATGTACTGGATGCGCTTCGCAAATCGCTTAATGAACATTCTACCGTGGTTTTGCAGGCTCCGCCTGGCGCAGGGAAAAGCACAGTACTGCCTCTGGAATTACTTCATGAGCCCTTTTTGAACGGGAAAAAAATTCTGATGCTAGAGCCACGCAGATTGGCGGCAAAAGCCGTTGCCTGGCGACTGGCAGAACAGTTGAATCAAACAACGGGCGAAACGGTAGGATATCGCGTTCGATTTGAGAAAAAAGTGAGCAGCAAAACGCGCATCGAAATTGTAACCGAAGGAATTCTGACACGAATGTTGCAAAACGATAACCCACTCGAAAGTGTGGGATTAATCATTTTTGATGAATTCCATGAACGTAGCCTGCATGCAGACCTTGCATTAGCGCTGAGCCGGGAAATACAGCAAATTCTTCGAAGCGATCTTCGTATACTGATAATGTCAGCAACGCTGGACGGTAAAGAACTTACAGCTGCTCTCAGCAATCCACCACTCATCACCAGTCAGGGTCGCCAATTTCCCATTTCATTACGCTACGCTGAAGCAGATGCAACATTATCTGTTTCTCAAAATACTTGTCGTTTAGTGATAAAAGCTCTGCGGGAGGAAACAGGAGATGTGCTGGTATTTCTACCAGGCAGTGGAGATATTCATCGAGCCAAAGAAATCTTAGAAGACGCCGGTGTTAACGCCGTCATCTATCCTCTCTACGGTGATTTGCCTTACGATGATCAGCAACGCGCCATCGTTCCGGATCCACACGGTCGGAGAAAAATAATTCTATCTACCTCCATAGCAGAAACAAGTCTTACGCTACAAGGAATAAAAATTGTAGTAGACTCCGGTTATTCGCGAGTTCCACGTTTCGATCAGAATACGGGATTGACGCGATTGGAAACAGTCCGATCTTCGAAAGACACCGCAGATCAACGTGCTGGTCGCGCCGGTCGACTTGGCCCAGGAATCTGCTACCGTATGTGGCCGGAAAGCACCCACCATCAACTCGCGGACCAACGTAAACCGGAAATCCTGCAAGCGGACCTTGCACAACTTACACTCGAATTAGCCGGTTGGGGGCATGCAGATCCTTCAACGTTAGACTGGGTAACTGCACCGCCAAAATCATCGGTTGCACTTGCAACACAATTGCTCGAAAATTTAGGAGCGATAATGGATGGAAAAATAACTGCTGAAGGAAAAGCAATGCTCGAATTGCCCACACATCCACGTATTGCTCATCTGCTGCTATATGGGAAACACCATGGTTGTTCGTCAACAGCTGCATCAGTAGCCGCATTGCTGGAAGAACGCGATCCAATGCGTGGCGAGCTTAGTACTGATCTTTCGCTACGAACTGCGCTTCTTGAAAAATTTCGGAAACGCGAACGTGTCAATGCAGACCGTGGCGCAATGGAACGCATTGAACAAATGGCTCATCATTGGCGGCAATTACTTTTGGCCAAAGAAGTTGATGAAAACAATCCTTCAACAATCGGTGAGCTGATTGCTGCTGCTTATCCGGAACGTATTGCCAAAAAAGAAAATGATCATGGTCGCTATAGAATGGCTAACGGTCGTGCGGCAAAACTGCCGGATGGCGATCACTTGCTGCACGAAGATTGGATTGCTATAGCACAGCTCGATGCCGGAACACAGGAAGGAAAAATATTTATGGCTGCTCCTTTCGATCCGTCGGGCTTGATACGGCATCTAACACCGAACAACATCGTAACATGGGATGACCGTCAGGGAATCCTAGTTGCCAGAAAAGAATGGCGTATCGGTAATTTGTTGGCAAAATCGGAACCATTACCAAAACCCGATTCCGCTTTAGCTACCGCGGCCATTTGCGGCTTAATAAAACGGGAAGGACTGCATGTTTTTAATCGGACGGAAGCAACAGATCAGCTGCAAGCACGTTGCTTATCGCTTCGAAAATGGCGACCTGAAATTTCTATTTATGATTTCAGCGATGAGAATCTTTTGAATACTGTTGATCAATGGGCAGGCCCTTTTTTATTCAACATTCGTAAAAAAGAAGACTTAAAAAAACTTGATCTGGAGGAATTACTCTTATCTGCCCTAACATGGGACCAACAACAAGTAGTAAATCGGCTGGCACCCGGTAAGATAGAAGTTCCCAGCGGATCTGCTATAAAAATCGACTACCAATTCGATGGGTCAGCTCCTGTTCTTTCCGTGCGCTTGCAGGAAGTTTTCGGAATGAAAGAATCTCCAACTGTAAATGAAGGTCGCATTAAATTGCTCTTGCATTTATTGTCACCAGGTTACAAGCCGGTTCAAGTGACGCAAGACTTACACAGCTTCTGGCAAAACACGTACCATGAAGTGCGCAAAGAATTACGCATTCGCTACCCAAAACATTCCTGGCCGGAAGATCCGTGGACAGCTCAAGCTGTTCGCGGAGTGCCGCGCAAAAAAACACAGTGATTATTGTATCACTACACGCTGAACATCGCGCCAACCTTCACCGGAAACTTGCAGCAAATAAACACCGGCAGAAACTCCTTCAGGATGAATCATCATAGACTCTTCGCGTTGAGTCAACCAGACTTTATCCTGGTAAACAACGCGGCCGGTAAGATCAGTCAGACTGAGTAGCACGGCAGAATAACGGTCGCCTGAAATCAATAGATGGAATGCACCATTGCTTGGGTTGGGGAAAACGGTTACACGTGCCGGTGTAACAGAAAGCTCATCAACCGGCAAGGTGAAGTTCATGGTGAATTGATAGTTGATATTATCTCCGAAATCCGGATTGAACGTTTTTAACAGCGCCGTTGATGTACGTGAACGGATTCGGAAATAGCCAGTTCCCTGATTAGGATTTGCCCAGAAACTCAATCCATCATCACCGATATCGTTCATATAGATTGAATAACATCCGTCTGGCAAGTTGAGCGTATCGCGATAGATAAAACCGCCAATCGTTGCAGTTCGGGTCAACAAGGTATTTCCCTGTGCATCTTTTACTGTAATGGTGTTCTGTGAAAGAAAGTTGTTAGGCTTATACTCGAGAACAATTCCACCGGTGTAGGAATCAGGAATTTCAAAATCAGTAGACATTGTATCGTTAGCTAAATACTGATCCGGTTGTCCGTTCGGATTATTTACGCTCACCACAAAACGGTCAATGCCCGAACCAAGCCAAGTAGGCGCAGGCAACACCACTTCTTGCTTTGCTAAGAATGTTAACGAACCTGTCCATGTATAAGTACTCATCATTCCACCTTCGCGACCATAAGTAATATCCAGTGAAGTCAGGGTATCAGAACCGGTATTACGGATGATGATCACCGGATCATCGCAAATCGGATTGAATCGTAAATATTCCGTCCGCACCGATGGTGATTTAATTGCATAGACTGATGCATCGTTGGTAAAATTAGGAGGCCCGTATGAAACCAATGTGTTGTTTACGCGATAATTTGACGACCCGGGATTTGCAATATAAGGCATCGAGTAATCCAATGAAATGTTTTGACCGGGCGAAACGTTGGGGGTGATCTCATATTCAGCAACGTCAACCTGTTGGCCTGGACACCATCCTGCCCGATCATAAATCCAGGTTCCGCCTTGGGGATAAATTGCATTTGCAGCGCACTCTGTCCAGACGGCGCGGGT
>JBEGUX010000112.1:0-13124 GCA_041178685.1 Bacteroidota bacterium | reverse complement strand
GAAGATGCAATACGCCTTGCTCAGTCTGATTATCGACCCATAATAATTTATAACTGTAAGGCGCTAAAAGCAACGAATCATTATCATATGGTAAACGATAGCGCTGCAGTTGATTGAATTGATTAGATATAAACCAACCTGACAGATCTACAGTATCGGTAGAAGGATTGTATACTTCTAACCAAGCATCATAATCCCCGTAGTTATCGGCAACAACACTAGTATTGAATGACATTACTTCATTGATGATTACATTATCCGGCACCACCTCTCGATTGGTGGAATCGGGAGTTGTATTTAGAAACGTGATCCAATCCGGTGATGCATCGTAACTTCTTCCGTAGGAAAGATCTGTTGCTAATGCAGGTATTGAAATAGAGTCAACCACCATCTCACCATCAGGACGGTAGAGTACGAGTAAATCGCCGGAAGCATTGAATTTAAAATTGGTGTGTAAACCTCCTTGCTCCGTGTCATCGTCAGCCCAAACCAGCTTATAACCATACGGCGGAATTTTGGTGGAGTCAGAACCTGAAGGAAACTGATAGCGCGTTGGAAGTATCAAATTATCTGTAAGGTACCATCCTGCAACATCCACCGTATCAGCATTAGGATTATACAATTCCAACCAATCATCGTATTCTCCATAATTGTCAGGAATGGTAAATGTGTTAGAAGTCATCACTTCGTTGATGACAACGCGAGGCGGTGAACTATAATTCGGATCAATATCAAATACAGCAGTGAGCAACGTGTCTCTAGTCAAATTCGCCGTAATGGTCGCCGATGTGTCAAATGTTGGCAGCCAGTGAAGGAAGCGATAGCCGGGTTTGGGAATGGCAGTAATTGGCACAGGAACACCGGGAAAATAATAGCCTGCCCACGGGAATGTGAAATTGGAGGTACGCGGTGTTTCTCCATTGAGCTGAACAGTATTTACCTGAATATTTCCTTTCAACGTATCCGAAACTTGCAGCCCGAGACGTACTGAAGCATTCAGCGAAAAACGTGATTGCAAGTGCTGGCGGCAAAATTGCGGACGCAAGCCTACCCACCACTTCATACTGTCGGTTTGATTCGTCCAATTGTAATTGACTTGCCAACGAGATTGGTATTCCGAAATGAATGGCGACAGCTCTGCTTTCATACTGTCAACGCGCTGCTGCATTAATGTTGGTAGAAAAGATGTATTCATCCAGTCGCAGTAACTATTGATAAAGTCGTAACGAAACTGATCATTCGCCAGGAACGAAACGAGAATATCGGAAGGTCCATATCCGCGATTCCCAACTATCGCCTGATTGAACATGTCGTACCATGGATTAAGATAATAGGCAACCGTGTTATCCATATCCCACAGAATCCATTTCCATTTACGGGTACCGTCTTGCGTGCGCCAAACACATTCATTCTGATCGGGCCAGTCGCCGCGGGAAAAATAAATAGAAAAGAGGTAGTGCAGTAGAAATGAGTTGATGTCTATTTTCGATTTAACATAATTGAAGTTGGTCGTATCCGCCATGTTGTTGTTCAGAATAAATCTGCGCAACGCATTCCACTCAACAGTATCGCCTTCGAGTGGTTCTCCCGTTTGAAGATCAACAATATCAACGGGTGAATCAATTAAATAATGTTCCTGGTAATAAGAAGCGTTCTTTACACGTTCGCGAATCTCCTGTAATCCCCAGTATTCACCGTCAATAAAAACTACACAAGGCCTGTAGGCTTCATAGTCGAGTTCGGTTTTAGGTAGAAAAGATGCGGCATATGCATCGCGGAACAGCGCATACGCTCTGTCGCTTCCCCAAGCTCTCAATTTGAGTTTATCGAACTCCTGAATATATTTTGCCTTTCCACTATTATTCTCGAAAACAGGGTAGTTTATTTTGGACGCCCCATAATCGCTGGAAGCGTTTACATTTAATCCTTTTTGTGGCGAAGAACGAGAACTTACGCCGTTGATAGCAATGCGGAAGTTACTGTTGAACGCTTGTTGCCCGCCGGGTAAATACATTTCAATGTTGGCAGGCCGTTTCCAATCTTCATAGTAATTAGCATTAAACGTTCCGGGTACGTACGTAATTCCGGGCACATAAATTCCGGTGGTATCGTTGAATAAATTTTTAGGATCCGAAACAACAGATACAACCGGCAACTGGCCGTAACGAGTATTCATCGATGGATCGACAAAATATGTTTCGGTCTTTACCGGTCCGGGCAGGTAGCCGGTCTTGAACGCGCGAGCACGGAGCGGAGTTGATTTAAACACTTCTCCAAGCGGTGGTCGCCAGTCAGGAAGCCAGAAATGTACGTTGTAACACGTACGGATCATGGAATAATTATTCGGTTCACCGATTCTGCTTTTTACGAGTAACGGTGATGAATAAATCGGAGATTGTGTGGTAGGTTCCGAACCGTCAGTGGTATAACGAATCACTACGGAAGGATCCGGATATGAAAGTGAAACGTAAATAGAATCGGTGTAAAATCCTCCCGGGATACTAAATACCGGACGATCCTGAATTGCTCCCGAAAAAGGCTGTGCAGCATTATTGGAAAGTGCCGGAGTAGCCACAGAAAGATAAATGATGGTAGCCGTACCATTCGGCAAACGACCAAAAGAGATGTCTGCAGGAAGATAAGTCGGACCGTAATAATCAATAACAGTTCCTGTAGCGTCTGTCAAATAAATTGCTTCGCCCCGCGACTCGATGGAGAAATTAGTATGAAATGGCGCCGTTAGTCTGTTCTTATCAGAGCACCAAATGCGAAGAAACCCACCGGGCGCCAAATTGTAATTGGGAAAAGTCCATTTATTCAGACTGTCCGGGTTATCAGACAAAGAATAACCATTGAGATTGACGATTGCCGCGGTAGTATTATAAAGCTCTATCCAATCCGAAAAATCGCCATCCGAATCCGTAACCGTATTTTGGTTATTGCTCATCATTTCATTGATGACAACCTGACCGGATACCGGAATGATTACAGAAAATGATAGGAATGAAAGCAAAAAAAGTAGTCGGCTGAAATTGACCGAATTTTTCATGGAAACAGTGGTAGACAGGTTAGCTATTAAATTACGTTTCTGCCGGAATTTTGTTTCAGGAAAAATTAACGAAGCACCAACAGTGCTTCGTTAATTTCGAAGCCTGGAGTGGTCGGAAGACACCAGGCATTTAGGAATATTCCATTGATAAAGAAAATCAGCAGGATTGAGCTTTTTACCGCTGCAATCGAGAGCTGCACCGGTTTCATCCTTCGAAATGATTAGCATACGACCGGAGAGAATCGCCCGCTGAACGATCAGCACCAGCGAATCAGGTGTTACATTCCGGTTTGTGTAACCCAACTCAACACCAACGCTGTTGTTGAATAAATCCATGGCACACAAAGCAGAGTCTGCTCTTTCGCCATCTTCCGACTGGTTTTTTTTAAACCCTTTATAATTTCCTCGTTCGTGTGCTTTACCTAAACGCAACGCTTTGTTAGGTGCAAATTGCTGTGCACAACGAGCCATCCAATAGGCATGACGAAAAGCGTCTACTTGTCCACCGAGTGAATCGCCATCCAACGTACTCAGCATGGCTGTATTTCGAGCTTGTTCACGGGCTTCGTGTGCCATCAACAGTGCTTTTCTCGCAACAAAAGGGTGAAAAACAGTCCAGCACTTTTCCGGACCGCTGAGCGTAAAAAATGTTCGAAATCCTGACTGTGCAAATGATGGGATAGTATTCCATAAAAATACCGTTACTACTGCTGCAATGAGCGGGAGCTTTACCTTACAACTATCCAATGCCGCCATTCGATTGATCGATCATGATCACTGAACAATGACCATGTTTTTTACTTGTTGTAACGATTCGTTTTGTAATCGAAGGTGGTAAATGCCGGCGGTATAATTTTCGTTTTCAAAATCTACTTCGTAGTTACCGGATGCTTTTTCCTCGTTCACCAATGTTCGAATCAATTGTCCTTCCGGATTGAAAATCTGTACAATGACATGGCCACCCTTTGAAACATAACTTATTCGAGTACGTGAGGTGAATGGATTGGGATAATTGAAGACGAGTGTCTCGCCGGAAGCTTTCACATATTCATCTATACCCACCGTACACGCGCTTGCATCAACAATTGGTAGGGTCTGGAAATTCTGCAACAATATCTGCTGCAAATCTGCGGCTGGAACACAAAGCCATTGATTTAGCAAAGATGCATATACCGAACGGAAATCATACTGCATCGGTACGTTGTCATTGACAGTTGCATTCGCAGGAATAAGCGGATTGCTACCAATCATTCCAGGCTGCACCTGACTTCCAAAAACAAATAGCGGTGCGCCGGAGCCATGATCAGTTCCGTTACTTCCGTTGGAAATAATACGGCGGCCAAATTCTGAAAAGGTCATTCCGATGACACGGTCACTTACAGTTAAAAAATTCAAATCATCCATAAAGGCTGCCACAGCTTCCGATAAGCGCCCCAATAAGGTCGCATGCGTACCTGTAGTGGTATTGGTTGGATCGGTCTGAAGACTGTGCGTATCAAATCCACCCATACTCACCATATAAATTTTAGTCTTCAATCCCCCGGCAATAAGACGGGCAACCACTTTCAATTGATCTGCCAACGAATTAGTGCCCGCAGCCGGATAAGCCGAAGATTGCTGTGTAATATTCGAAGCAGCCTGAATGATGACGTTTGAATACGCTTGCGACTGTTGAGAAACCTGTCGTATGTACGTAAGCTCATTACCATAATAAGAATTCGGCGCCGGATCTTGAATTCCATTCAGCAGATTGTAAAAATTAGTAGGGTCCGAGATTGTCATTCCCATTCCTGCAGATGGTCCTTGCAATGCAAGTGATAAACTGGTTCCTATCTGAAGTGCCAGCGGATCGGGCATGGTCGCATTCGGATATCCGTTTGGATAATTAGGATAAGCGTAGTTAAGGTATCGTCCGGCCCAGCCGCTATTGATTATCTGGTTACTATCGGATCCGGACAACCAGATATCTGTAGCACGGAAATGGGAGAAGTTTGGTGATGGATAGCTTACACCTTGCACGATGGAAACTTTTCCATCGTTGTAAAGATTTTGCATGCCGGTCATCGACGGATGCAATCCCGTTCCGGTCAATCCGGATAGAGGAAGAACCTGTGTATCCGGAATTAAAATGTTCTGACGGGCAAGCGATAGGTTAGAATATTGATCGAGAGGAATAACGGTATTTAGTCCGTCGTTTCCGCCTGTAAGTTGGATAAGCACCAAGACGTGATCGTCCACTGTCGAGGCCGCTAATGATTGGAGTAACGGAGAGTCGGCAAACGTGCGGAATGAAAGCCCGTTTAATAAAGATGGCAGAACCGTCGATGCAGCGACTTTCCCAAGGAAGTTTCTTCTTTTCATAGTGTCAACGTATTATGAAAGTTGGTACTCTGCCAATTTTAATATATACTGAAACATCGAACGCAAACGGGATTCAACGATCATGTAGGAAGTCGGGTCACCAGGATTATTGACGTAGTCGTCCCACGCTTGTGTCCAGTAATAATTCTGAGATTGTCCGGACAACAATATTGATTTCAAATAATCTTTAAGTGTTTGAGAAGTATCAAAACAATAATGACGGTCAAGTACCTCCTGAATTAGCAGCTCCGGATCAGATGGCGATTGCATGGTGCCGACGTATTGAACGAAATCAATCAGTATAGTACTAGATCCAAAAGTATAACCATTAATTAACATTCGATCCACAAAATTATTACGTGCCGGCAAGGTGGAAGCGTTGATCCATAATTCATGAAATAGTGGTGCCGAATAATATGCCGGCCAACCCGCAACATCCGGAGGATCTCCAATAGCTTGTCCCATGGCAAAGGCTTGCGAATGCACACGCGCCCACAAATTGTATTGATCCGATAGTGAAGCGGCAGTAGGGAATACAACATTAAAATCTTTACAGACACTCAAGCAAAAGTCGATCGGCGGCTTGATAATCGCCCCACGATTAGCCATATCAAAAAAGTGTTCACTGTTCAACAAAGCATCTAGAACAGGAAGGATGTCGTAATTATTAGTACGGAAAATGGCCGCTAATGGTTGAATCACATCAGTCTCCGCAGTCGCATCTATGGTGTAGTAAACGAAGTGACGGTATAGCCGACGACAAATATTAAGCGCAACTTCTTGACGTGAAAAAATCAGCGTTAACAAATCCTCCAGCTCATCCTGACCGGCTATACCTGTACGACCTGTGATTACTGTGTTATTATAATACGGCGAAAATACTTTATCGTTGGTGTCGTGTCTTGTTGCATCAAAATAAGATGTAGCTGTTAAACCATTAATACGATAGCCGGTTAATACACGCGCTGCCGCTTGCACGTCATCTTCGGTATAATACGGCTGACCATTAGCATCTTTCCCGACCGTAAACAATTCCTGTAATTCTCTGCCATAATTTTCATCGGGCGCAGTTGCTGTATTCAGGTATCCATTGAGATAACGCAACATAGCCGGGTCGAGAGTGACTGCCCGCGTTAAATCTTTGAAGTTGCCCATAGCGTACTGACGCAACAAGTTATTGTGAATATAACCGTAGCGCGCATCAAAAATGGAATTCAACTCAGTAGCAAAATGGTTGTGCCAGAATAAAACCATTCGCTCGCGAACAGATCGCTCTCCGGATAGTAGTAATCCTGTCCACCACGAACGAAGTGAAGTACGTCTTGCTGCATTCGCTTGTGCATCGTACGGTGCATTAATCCAAGTCTGACCGAAAGGCACATTTGGGTCTGCATAAGTCGTACTAACGTATAATGGCGGAGAAGGCAATGCAGCGGGAATAGTAAGTAATTCAGCTACGGCAGCTGCCCGGCCTTGTGCAAGGAAGTAATCACAATCTGATTTCGAGGCACCGAAAACAGTTCTTCGCAATAAATGTTTCACCTCCGACAAAGTCCAAGTTCCGGAATAAGGCGCAAGTCCGGTTTGGGTACGAGGGGCGGCCGTGGTGGAATCTGCAGCCATTTCGGCATTTCCGGTTAAAAAATCACGTCTGTTCATCTTTATAAAAAGAGTTGGACGTTAATATAGGAAAATGGTTTATTAGCGACAAATAGTCAAGATATAATAGCTGATTCAAAATTCAATAGTAAAGATTCAATGGTCGTGCCTTAAACGAAGAGTATACTTCGTATAAAAGTAAATTCACTGCCCTTTAAAAATTGAATCTTGAATTTTAAATTTTGAATAACAAACGAAAGGTTACTACTCCGCTCAATTAAACGCTTGCAACTCGTACAATCGCTTATAAACTCCATTGCGTTCTACCAATTCATTGTGACGGCCTCGCTCGACTATTTGTCCTTGTTGCATGACAATGATCTCGTCAGCATGTTGAATAGTTGAGAGCCGGTGCGCAATCACCAGCGTTGTTCTGTTTTTCATCAAACTTGTCAAAGCATCTTGCACTAACCGCTCGCTTTCGGTATCCAAAGCAGAAGTGGCTTCGTCAAGAATAAGAATCGGCGGGTTCTTCAATACGGCACGGGCAATGCTGATACGCTGTCGCTGGCCGCCACTCAGTCGCGAACCACGATCGCCGATATTTGTCTGGTACCCTTCCGGCATTTGCATGATAAAGTCGTGTGCGTGCGCAATACGCGCCGCTTCCATCACATCTTCCTCACGCGCATCGGGTATTCCGAAAGCAATATTGTTGTAAACGGAATCATTGAACAAAATACTTTCCTGCGAAACGATGCCCATTAATCCACGCAAGTCGTGCAACTTGAGATCGCGGATATCATGCCCATCGATCAGAATAGAACCGATTTCAATATCGTAGAAACGCGGCAGCAAATCTGCCAATGTAGTTTTACCGGAACCACTTTGTCCGACCAATGCAATGGTCTTTCCTTTTTCAATATTCAGGTGGATGTCTTTCAAAACCCAGCCTTCACCTCCGCGCTGATAAGCAAATGAAACATTATTGTATTCGATTGCTTTTTCAAATTGTTGGTGTGAGCGAGCGTTTTCACGGTCACGAATCGTCACCTCCGCATCTAAAATTTTATTGATGCGTTCAGCCGAAGCTAACCCTTTTTGCACATTGGAATACGCATCCGTAAATGCTTTAGCCGGAGGAATCAGCTGTGAAAAGATGGCGATGAAGGCAATGAATACCGAAGGTTCTAATTTTTGATCAGAAGATAAAACCAATCGGCCGCCGAAATACATCACAATCACCAGCACAACAGCGCCCATGAATTCACTCAATGGTGAACTCATATCGCGTTTGCGATACAGCCGGATCATCAGCTTACGGTAACGATCATTGATGGAACGAAACTTATCGCGGGAAAATACTTCTGCTGTGAATGATCGAATGATGCGTAATCCTCCGAGCGTTTCTTCGATATTGGAAATAAGGTTTCCCATCTGCGCCTGACTTTTACCGGAAGTACGACGCAAGCTTTTACCGATCTGTCCAATCAACAAACCGGCTACCGGCAACAAGATGAATACAAAAAGCGAAAGCTGCGGACTCATCAGTACCATCGTACTGAGAAAAAGAGTTACTGTGATCGGCTCCCGGAAAACCACTTCCAGCGACTGCATAATACTCCACTCTATCTCCTGCACATCGCTTGTCATGCGCGCCATCAAATCACCTTTGCGCTCATTCGAAAAATAAGAGAACGGTAGATAAAGGATTTTATCATACATCTTATTTCGAAGATCGCGTACCACACCATTCCGAATGGGTGCCATAAAGTACATAGCGAGATACCGGAAAAGATTTTTAAGAAAAAACATCACCACGACCAGTCCGGAAATTAGCGTGAGTGCATGCAGCTGTCCATGTTCGGCGATGTATTGACTTAAAAAATAATTGAAGTTGTTGAGCAATACCTTTACCGACATGCTCCACGGCATTGGCTGGTAAACAGCATCCTGATTGAACAAGACGTTCAAAAAAGGTGCGACCATAGTAAGCGAGAACAGGGAGAAAACGACTGACAGTATATTGCAGCAAATATTCAGCGCCGCATAGCCTTTATAAGCGCGGACTAGTCCGAGTAACCGCAGGTAATTCTTCACCCGGCAAAGATAGGAAATCGGGCGGTGACACAGACGGAATACGGGCTTAAATGCCGAATTTCAGCCTGATAGATCCGCTTAAAAACGCTATCTTCGCGCGTCATGGACTCTACCCGCCAATTAAAATATGCCCGACTGATCCAAAAAGAGATTGGTACGCTCTTTCAGCGTAATGGGCCAAGTTATTATGGTAAAGCGTTTGTGACCGTTACCGGCGCAAAAGTGAGCCCGGATTTGGGTATTGCCTCCGTTTATCTGAGCGTTTATGGCGTGAAAGATGCTCAAAGCATCATCGATCAGATTGGTACGCACAACAAAGAAATCCGTCGCGAGTTGGGCAATAAAATCCGCCACCAGGCTCGCATCATTCCTGAACTTCGCTTCTTCCTGGATGAAACACTTGACTATGCAGAGAAAATCAGCAAGCTGTTAGAAGAAACGAAAAAGAAAGACGATGAAATTTCCGGCCAGGCGTCAGAATAATCACCTCCGCTAACAGCAGCAACCACCTTTAAGTAATATGCAATACGATCCGATAAAACGCTCCCTTGGCAACGTTTTCAACCGTACGCCTTTTCTGAGAAAACTCTTTTACAATTTGCTTGATCTATTACTGTTGCGTGCATGGCATGTTCACAAAGAACTCCGTTCGCTTGAAGGGGAACTGAAGCAGCGAGGATCTACTATCAACGTGCTTGATGCAGGAGCCGGCTTTGGCCAATACACGTACTGGATGAACCGCAAACATCCATTGTGGAATATTCTGGCCATGGATGTGAAAGAAGAGCAAGTTGCTGATTGCAACAACTTCTTTCAACAAATTGGTGGCAGCAACGTTAAGTTTGTCGTCGGTGATTTGACAACATATACCAATCCTTCTGCTTACGATCTTGTTGTTTGTGTTGACGTCATGGAGCATATTGAACCGGATGTACAGGTTTTCAAGAATTACCATGCTTCTATGAAGACCGGTGCAGTGTTAATCATTTCCACTCCTTCGGATCAGGGAGGCAGTGATGTCCACGGCGACGGCGAATCATCCTTCATCGAAGAGCACGTTCGTGATGGCTACAACATCAAGGAAATCGAAGATAAATTACGCTCCGCAGGCTTTACAAAAGTGGAGGCGCGTTACCAATATGGAGCACCGGGTAAAATCTCCTGGCGCTTGTCCATGAAATACCCAATTCAACTTCTAGGTGTTTCAAAGCTCTTCTTTCTTATTATGCCGGTTTATTATGCTGTGGCTTATCCAATTGCCTATTTGCTGAACTGGATGGACGTATCCATGAAACATCCAACCGGTACCGGATTGATTGTAAAAGCCTGGAAATAATCGTTCGCTGCTTTTTGTACCTTTCGAACACAGGTCTCTAAACAATGCAGCTCCCCTTTTTCATAGCACGTCGCTATTTTCTCTCGAAAAAATCACAGCGGGCGATCAACATCATTTCGATGATCTCCGTGCTTGGCGTGATGGTGGGAACCGCTGCGCTGGTAATTGTACTTTCCGTCTTCAACGGTTTCGAAAGCCTGATCCTTACGCTTTATAATTCTTTCGATGCGGACATTAAGATTGAAGCGACGAAAGGGAAAACATTTTCCTATACCGGTTTTCCGGCGGCAGAATTGCGAAAAGATCCTTCGGTAGCCTATCTGCAACCAGTCATCGAAGAGAATGCGCTCGTTCGTTACGGCGACAAACAATTCATCGTAACTATAAAAGGAGTAGACACAATTTTTGCAGCAATGACAGGCGTAGATTCTATGATGCTGGATGGAAAATTTCTACTGCAGGAAGGCGATACTGACTTCGCTGTACTCGGCTCCGGCGTTGCGTATGGACTGCAGCTCAATCTGAACGACTATTTTCATCCGCTTGAATTCTATGCTCCGCGTCGCGATGCAGGTTCGTTACTGAATCCGGAAGAGGCGTTTAATCGTCGCTACTTGCAAGCGATGGGGATTTTTGGAATTCAACAAGAGTACGATAGCCGCTATGTGCTTGTTCCATATCGATTTGCGCGAGATATTTTTGAATTCGACTCGCTGGTTACTGCAGTTGAAATAACATTAAAAGAAGGCAGTAGCTCTTCGGATGCTGTTGAGCGAATTTCTGCACAAGTAGGAAGTTCGTACACGGTAAAAGATCGGTTTCAGCAACACGAATCCATCTACCGGATTATGAAGTCAGAAAAATGGGCCGTGTTTTTAATCCTTTCCTTTATCCTCATCATTGCCACCTTTAATATCATCGGCACTTTATCGATGCTGGTGATCGAAAAGAAAAAAGACATCGCCGTGTTACACAGTATGGGAGCCAGCAAGCGATTGTTACAACAGATTTTTCTCGCCGAAGGATTATTTATCAATCTGATTGGCTGCTCCATCGGAATGACCGTTGGTTTGTTGATTTGTTTAGGTCAGCAATACTTTGGATGGATCGAATTAAGCGGAAGCGGATCGTTTGTTGTTGATGCGTATCCGGTAAAAATAGAAAGCCTTGATTTGTTGTACGTTTTCCTGACCGTCTTTTCCATTGGCTTACTCGCGGCCTGGTATCCGTCTAAACGTATGGTATCGCAAAGTCTGGATTTGCGCACCGTCACCAACGACGAATAATTTTTTATTCCGCGGAGAACTGCCGCAGGAAGCGTATATCGTTTTCGGAAAACAATCGAAGATCTTTTACGCCATATTTTAGCATGGCAATACGTTCGATTCCCATACCGAATGCAAAGCCGGAATATTTTTCGGGATCAATACCACAATTCTTCAACACATTCGGATCCACCATGCCGCAGCCCATGATTTCCAGCCAGCCGGTATATTTACAAACGTTGCATCCTTTTCCTTTACAAATCTCACACGTCACATCCATCTCCGCCGAAGGCTCGGTGAATGGAAAATAGGAAGGGCGAAGACGAATTTGCGTTTCAGCACCGAACATCTCGCGTGAAAAATAAAGTAGCGTCTGTTTCATGTCTGCAAATGTTACGCCTTCATCGATATAAAGTCCTTCGACCTGATGAAAGAAACAATGCGCACGGGCTGAAATAGCTTCGTTGCGGTATACGCGACCGGGCATCAAAGATCGAATTGGCGGTTTGGTTGTTTCCATCACGCGCACCTGTACAGATGATGTATGCGTGCGCAGTGCAATGGAATCACTGCCTTCTTTCATCTCAATGAAAAACGTATCCTGCATATCGCGTGCCGGATGATTTTCAGGAAAATTGAGTGCTGTAAAATTGTGCCAGTCGTCTTCAATCTCCGGACCATCAGACACCGTAAAACCAATTCGTGAAAAAATATTTACGATGCGATTGCGGATCAAGGTTATCGGATGACGCGCGCCGAGTGGCTGCGGAGCTGCGGGTAACGAGAGATCGGATGGACCTCCGGAAACAGCATCTTCGGCCGCTTCGATAATGGACTGGAATGATTGCAGCTTATCTTCTACTTTTAACTTTAGCTCGTTGACCTGCTGGCCGTATGCTTTACGCTGGTCGCCGGGAATATTTTTCATTTCGGCGAAAAGGTCAGCAAGGACACCTTTCTTACTCAGATATTTTATACGGAACTGCTCCACTTCCTCTTTAGTGGAAGCGTTGTAGCCGGCGACTTCGTTAAGGTGATCCTGCAATGCGGACATGATGCTGTTGGTAAAAATGCAGTGAGTTACAATCAATAAACTAATTCGATACGCATTTTCATACGCACGTCGCTTACAGGACGATCGCCGGGAGCGGTTTGAACAGCAGCGATCTTATCGATCACTTCGATTCCATTGATCACTTCGCCGTAAACTGTATAGTTACCGTCGAGGAATGGCGTTCCACCCAATGTTTTATACACCGTTTTCTGCTGCTCCGACATTTTTCTTCCGCGAGATTCGAACATGGGGATTTGTGCTTCCTGAATGGGTTGTCCCTGGACAATATAAAACTGACAACCACTGGAGGCTTTTGCAGGGTTTTCGGTACGCGCTGCACAAAGTGCGCCCTTCTTGTGA
>JBEGUX010000111.1:0-2556 GCA_041178685.1 Bacteroidota bacterium | reverse complement strand
ATACGCCTGCAGGATATGGTACAGGAACTGTCAATGGAATAGGAACTGTTTCGGCTAATAACTTAACGAGTATTAATAATCTAGTGGTTACTTCGAATAGCGTAACCCTACCGATACAATTGTTAACATTTACAGCCAAAGGCTCAGGGCAGCAAGTTGCGTTGAACTGGAGCACCGCTGCAGAAATTAACAACGACTACTTTACCGTTGAACGCAGTAATGATGGCGAAAATTTTGAATCCATCGGTAAGGTAGACGGTTCAGGTACCAGCTCCATTACAAAAAACTACAGCTTCGATGATTTGGAGCCACTGACAGGCATATCCTATTACCGCCTGAAGCAAACCGATTTTGATGGACACTACTCCTACTCCGATATTCGTGCTGTTACATTGGGTAATAAATCTGTTCAGCAAGCGCTATCGATAACGCAAATCGGTCCAAATCCTTTTGAAGATAGATTGATAATCACCTTAGCCAATAATTCATCTGGCACTCTTCTTTTTGAAATAGTAGACGCAACAGGCAAATCCGTATTCTCGAAAAAAGAGCAGGGTCAGCCGGGAACAAACTCCATCGAACTGAACGGACTTTCCTCCATAGAGTCAGGAACTTATTTACTCCGTGTTACAGGCGATGGACAAATGGTGACTAAAAAAGTCATAAAGCGCTAAAGAACTACAATGAAGCACACACTTAAAAAATCAACTCGCCAACGCACCCGGCTCACCCAACGAATCTTGTTGGTGACGGGTGCGCTCGGCATTTCAGCCGGTCTTGTGATTGGCTGGATGGTTTTTATGAATTTTCAGGAAGTAAAAACCAGCAAGGCAACAGGTAATCAAGAAATGGCACGAGGCGGATCGGCGGATCATGGTGAAATATTGTGCGAATTCACCTGGGAAAAAGATCCGGTAACTGTAGCTACATTAGGCCCGGATGCAATTTCCTGCAGCAAAGATGCTTGCAGTACTCCTGGCGGACGTGCTTCAACACGCGGCTTATCGGCAGGATCATCGAAGAGAAATATTGATATGGTAGTACAAAGCGGACAGCTTTTTGATCAGGATGGGATCTCCATCACCATTTATTACCGCGGCAAAGAACAGGACGGGTATTTTATCAGCCGTGGTATGAATTTCTATTTTGGCATAGAAAATGGATTTCTGACCGTTGCTTACCGTACCGAAGATGAACGTGGCGCAGCTACAGTTATTCAAGCTATCACTGACTACGAGCTTCTTGCCGACAATCAATACAGATCGTACCGATTTCAATATTCACCAATGACAGGACGCGGCGAGATCACCGTAAATGGTGCGCCAGTTTGGTCGCACCAGGGTACAGCCAATCGTCCAATGTACTGGAAAAACTCCGGCAATCTGATGATTGCAAAAGGACTTAACGGTGAAGGTTCAGAAGATGCAATCCTCGATAATTTAGTCATTCGCTCTACAGGCAGTATAAGCCCTCTAGCCAATGCGCTATTAAATTTCATGCTGGAAAGTCACGGCAATCAAGTGACTGTTTACTTTTCTGCCTTGTCAAGCGATCAAATCAATGGATTCACCATTGAGCGAAGTGTCAACGGTTTGGATTTTTCTAAAATTTGCACACTCTCCGGCTCTCAGCTGGAAGCCAACAAATCAGGCGATTTTACCTATCAGGATCCAACTCCTATAACAAGCCAATTGGTTTACTACCGGTTGAAGCAACATTTAAAAAGCGGTAAAACACTTGTCCATCCTGTCTCTGCCATTCGTGTAAAATCGGATAAGCAATTTAGTATTGAACGGGTAAATCCGTCCACCTTCGAATCGAGCTTTAACATCTCTTATTTCCTGCCGAAATCCGGACGCGTTTGGATTCAATTAATGGACAATCTAGGTACTATTGTGAGCTCAAAAACTTTTGAAGCAGTTGAAGGTAAAAACATTCATCGCTACGAGGAAGAAAAACCATTGCAAGAGGGTACTTACACGTTAAACATCATGTTTGACAATAAAAAAGTAAGTACATCTGTAGTTAAAATATAATAAATGTATAATTAAAAAAAAAGAGCGCCCGATTTGGACGCTCTTTTTTTTACTGCAAGTATCTCGATTTATTTATCGATACTAACCACTTTAAATTCCGTGCGACGATTAGCTTGATGCTCTTCCTCGCTGCACTGGGTTTTATTATCACAACCATTTACCAGCTGTGTCTCTCCATAACCTTTAGCTGAGATACGACTGGCCTGTATTCCATTTTCAACGATATATTTTACTGCAGACTCTGCACGTCGCTGCGAGAGCTTCATATTGTAATCATCATCAGCACGGGAATCGGTATGTGATCCCAACTCTATACGGATGCCGGGATTCTCTTTCATTATTTCAACGAGCTTATCAAGTCCAGGCTTTGCGTCAGCGCGAATATCAGATTTGTCGAGATCGTAATAGATGTTTTCTAGAACAATAGGCTTGTTTACAATAATCTCTTCCAGCTCCAGCTTCAACTTAACAACCATGTCCTCGCTTTGCACTTTACCCACCGTAGAAACTTCTTCAGAGT
>JBEGUX010000110.1:0-2587 GCA_041178685.1 Bacteroidota bacterium | reverse complement strand
AAAGCTATGGCGAAAAAGTTATTCTTAAAGGCTTCGACTACACTTTCCGAACCGGAGAGCGCGTCGGTATTGTGGGTAAGAACGGTTGTGGTAAATCGACCTTTTTAAATCTGCTGACCGGCCGCGATGAGCCGGACTCTGGAAAGATCAATGTTGGGGAAACGGTTGTCTTTGGTTATTACTCACAATCCGGACTCACCGTAAAACAAGATAAACGTGTGATAGAAGTAGTAAAGGATCACGCGGAAGTCATTAAGTTATCGGACGGGTCCAAGGTTTCTGCTTCTCAGTTTCTTCAGCTTTTTCAATTTCCACCGGAAATGCAGCAAAATTTTGTTTCCCGACTCTCTGGTGGAGAAAAAAGACGTTTACATCTGCTCACGGTATTGTTGCGTAATCCTAACTTCCTCATTCTTGACGAGCCCACCAACGATCTTGATTTGCTGACACTCGCTACGTTGGAAGAATTCTTATTGCATTTCAACGGCGTGTTGGTGCTGGTTTCGCACGATCGCTACTTTATGGATAAACTCGTAGACCATTTATTTGTTTTCGAAGGTAACGGTGTGATTCGTGATTTTAACGGAACCTATTCAGAATACCGCGATGATCTCGATGATCGTGCAGCTGCACGTAAAAAAGAGGAAATGAAGTCGCGTGCTAATCAGGAAAAGGAAAGTCCGCCAGTATGTGTCACCCGCAAAAAAATGTCGTTCAAAGAAAAGACGGAATTTGAAAAATTGGGGAAAGACATCGAATCATTGGAAAAAGAAAAGTCAGAGCTGATGCAACGGTTAAGCGAAGGTTCCGGTGATCACTCGCGACTTATGGAATGGTCTTCGCGCCTGGAAATTATAATGGCGGAGATTGACGAAAAATCCTTACGTTGGCTTGAACTTTCTGAACTGGAAGGTTGATTAATTGTTAGAATTGATAAAGAATATAAATGCTGGCTGATTTTATTAAACACAGGGAATCGTTTATTGCGTTTCGCTATATTGATTTTCGACGTTTTTTGTCGGCTAAGTTTTTATTGACGCTTGCCCTGCAGATGCAGTTCGTGGTCATCAGCTGGCAAGTGTATGAAATCACCCATGATGCTTTATCGTTGGGTTTACTCGGATTGGCTGAAGCAATTCCTGCTGTGGGTATCGCTTTGTACGGTGGGTACGTCGCTGATCGTAGCGATAAGCGAAAGGTGATGGTAATTTTGATGGCGATGCAATTTTTAGTTGCAGTTGCAGTATGGTTTATATCGGGGTTAGTAATCTCCGGCCAACTTCAATCGGTTGTGCCGTTTTATGCAGCCATGTTTGCCATCGGTGGATTACGCGGGTTTTACAGCCCTTCGCAATTTTCATTGATGACACAATTGATTCCTCGCGAAGCTTACGCTAATTCCTCCGCATGGAATTCCACCTTCTGGCATATTGGAGTTGTACTTGGTTCTGCTATAGGCGGAATCTTTTTGGGATGGTTAGGAAAGCAAATTACTTATGTAATTGTCATAGTGTTGGTCGGTCTTGCGTTATTTCAGATTGCTCGCATTCCGCCGCAACCTGTTCAGGGTGTTTCACGCGGCGAAGGAGTTTTGGAAAGTATACGTCAGGGTTTACGTTTTGTGTTTAACCGGCAGGAAATTTTAGGTGCAATGTCACTTGATTTGATTGCGGTATTGTTCGGTGGTGCCACCGCAATGTTACCGGTATTTGCCAAAGAAGTGCTTGGAGTAGGCGAGACCGGCTTCGGGTTGCTTCGTGCAGCACCTTTTGCCGGTTCTGTGCTTATGGCACTTTACATGACGAAATATCCGCCATTGAAAAATGCGGGTAAAAAACTATTAATCTGTGTTGCAGGATTTTCTTTATGTATGATCGCTTTTGCGTTGAGCAGAAACTTTTATTTATCCATGTTCATTCTTGCGCTCAGCGGTGCATTTGATAACGTCAGTGTCGTCATTCGGTCAACCATCATGCAATTTCTTACTCCGGATGATATGCGGGGACGCGTATCATCGGTAAGTACTATGTTTATATCGTCCTCTAACGAAATTGGAGCATTTGAATCGGGTTTTGCTGCAAAATTACTTGGTTTAATTCCGTCCGTAATTATTGGTGGTTCTATTGCACTTGGTGCAGTTGGTGCCGCAACTGCCGGACTTCCTAAGTTAAGAAATTTACAGCTTAATGATAGAAACACGGTCAGGGATTGATTTCGGAATTGTATATTTGTAAAAACAAGAATACCATGTTTGTTCCGTTAGAAGAGATGCCTGCATCTTCCCGAGTTTGGGTTTTCATGAGCGATCGTGAATGGTCGGAAAGTGAAATTGAATTAATCCGCTTTGCTATTCGTCCTTTTCTGGACGACTGGACAGCGCATCAAAAAGCGCTAAAATCATCTTATGCAATTTTCTATAACCGTTTTTTAGTTTTGGCGGTAGATGAGCAATTCACTTCAGCCAGCGGATGCTCTATAGACAAATCAGTAAACTTCATCAAGAGTTTAGAGCAACAATTGTCTTGTAACCTGATGAACAGAATGTTGTTCGCGTACAAGAAAGACGATCGGGCTTTGGTGGTTAACA